>JAPLUM010000353.1 GCA_026397605.1 Verrucomicrobiota bacterium
TGCACCGTATCGAGGTCAGATCCCTGCAATCCGTGGACTACGTCAAGGTGGCTGATGTCGTCTATCTCACCGCTGATGGGAACTACATCGAGCTGCACACGGGCACCAAGACCTATGTCGCGCGCATCGCGATTGCGGACATGGAGCAGCAACTTGATCCCGATCATTTCTTCCGTGTCAGCCGCTCCGCCATCGTGCGCATCTCCAGCGTGCGCAGCATCCACTCGATGGGGCGCAGTCATCAGGCGGTCTTGTTTAGTGGAGAGAAAGTGCCCGTCACTCGTGCCCTAGATGATCTGCATGAACGGCTCAAATTTGCTCATGAATAACCGCCAAACGTCACCCCAGTTTAAGCCGAAAAAATAATCTCAATTCTATGAACCCACGCATCAGTCTTCTTCTATTCGCCGCCCTCGGCGTAGCCTTACCCTCGTTCGGGCAAACATCCTCCATCGTTGGCTTCGAGCGCCTCCCCATCAGCGGCACTGGAGGAACGACGAGCTCGAAACTCAGTTTCACGGGGATGCCGTTAGTCCCCCATGCCGTATCTTCGGGCACGGCTTCATCCGTGGGCACAAGCTCAATCACGAGCGCCACCTCCGCTTGGTCGGACGATCAATTCAATGGCACAAATGGATCGCACTTCGTGGAGATTCTTAGCATCGGCGGCTCTACCACAGCAGCCGGAGTGGGAAAGACTTATGAGATCACAGACACCTCCTCGGCGGGCACGATCACACTGAGCGCCGCTTTGGCCAGTAGCACCTCAGCGCCACTGACCTTTGTGATCCGACCGCACTGGACGATCTCCAGTGTGTTTGGCCCAACTAATAGCGTAGGAATCGAAGGTGGTACCGCAGTGAGTGCAGATCTGATTCAAGTCTGGAATGGCAGCGGCTACGATACCTACTACTACCAGACCAGCGGCATCGGCGGCACAGGCTGGCGCAGCACAGCAGATACCACGACGGATGCAGGTGGTACCGTGATCGATCCGACGAAAACGCTGATTCTAAAGCGCGGACAAAGCGCTGCCGTCTCGCTCATCGTGACAGGAGCCGTGAAAACAGGCATCACCAGTCGCGCGATCACCGCAGGCGTCAATTTTGTCCCCAATCCATGCGCTATCGACATGACTCTCACCAGCTCCGCAATCTACACGGGCAACAATAGCACTGGCATGGCCGGAGGCACCGCGACGAGCGCCGATCAGATCCTGCTTTGGACCGGTAGTGGCTACGAGACTTACTATTACCAGACCAGCGGCATCGGCGGCACGGGCTGGCGTAAAGCGGGCGCACCGAGTGTGGACGCTAGTGCAGCCGTCATCGGTGCAGGCACCTGTTTCAGCAGCAAACGCTCCCAAGTCGCAGGCATTCACCTTTATCTTCACCCTATTACTCGCCGCTCAGGCTGCGAGTGCGGCTACTATCAACTGGGCTGCCGGTATTGATCATGGCTTCAGTACCTCGACCGGCACCAACCTTGCAACCGGATCATTGGTCAGGCTTGGTTGGTTCCGTGATCCAGGCACCGGAGTGCAGCTCAGCGATACACAGATTCAATCCTATGCCAGCTCGGCGGTGACACTGAATACTTACTTCGTCGAAGTTGCGAGCACGACCATCGGCACAGGTTACAACCCAGCCATCGCAGGACATTTTTCAGCCACTAGTAATGCAGACACTGGCAGTGCTGGACTGAATCTATCAGGCCGGCAAATCTACCTCTGGGTTTTTAATGCAGCCACACTGAACTCGGCTACGGAGCACGCCGTCCTCTACTGGAGCATCACTGACTCGACGACCAATCCCGATGCTGGCACTGCGCCCGGAAGCCGCTGGAGCTTCCCTGTGCAAGAGCCGGTGCCTGGCGCTACGACCATTGATCTGACTGATCTCACAACGGGCACCAGCGCCCTGGCAGCAGGTGCGCGTGTCGTCGTGGGCACCTTCCCCACCGGCACATCCAGCACCACGAGCAGTTCTAATTTCGGACTCACACCTGTGCAGACGCCGTTAGCTGTCGCCACGATTTCGCCACTGCCTGGGGCATCGCTGGATAGCGCTTACACCACCACCCTACTTTCCACAGGCGGCACTGCGGGCTACAGCTGGGATGTGAGCAGCGGTGTCTTACCAAATGGCATCACGCTTGCCAGTAATGGCACCTTCAGTGGCATTCCAACTGCAACTGGCAGCTTCACCTTCACGGTTCGTGTGACGGATTCTGTCCCAGATACCGCCACGTGTAGCGTCACGCTGCATGTCTCTACCACAGCTGTCGCAGTGACTACGAGCAGTCTGCCCGATGGCACTGCTGGCATAGCTTACAATCAGAGCCTCAGCGCCAGTGGCGGAGAGGGTTCCTACGTTTGGTCACTCACGAGCGGCACGCTTCAATCGGGCCTTAGCCTGAGTAGCGCGGGCGTGATTAGCGGCACACCCATTGTCGCAGCCACGAGATCCATCACGGTGAAAGTGACTGATTCAGGCAATCGCAGCGCGTCGGCGGTGCTGTCTCTGACGACTACACCATCTCCACTGAATATCACCACCAGTTATCTCAACAAAGCGGTCAGCAACGTGGCCTACACGGCCAGCTTTGCAGCCAGTGGCGGCACGGTACCTTACACCTTGAGCCTGCAAAGCGGCACCCTGCCTAGTGGGTTAAGCTTTGCCAATGGAGTGATCAGTGGAAAGACCAGTGTGCTTGGTTCTACTAATCTGAGCGTACTAGTCACAGATGGTCTGGGAGTCACTGCAACGAAAGCCTTTACGCTGACCGTGATCAATAAGGCGGTGGCACCGATCATGGATACACCGGTATTCCCGACCCTCATGATCAGCACCCTCTTTAGTCATCAACTCACCGCAAAAGAGTTCCCAAAAACCTTTACCGCGACTGGGCTTCCCAAGGGCCTCGTCATTGCCGCGACCACCGGGCTCATCACCGGACGTCCGACGGTCTCCGGCGTGTATAATGTGTTAGTCAATGCCGCAAACACTGGCGGCACTAGCCCCACGGTGACCGTGAAGCTGATCGTGCAAGCTCTGCCAAACAATGCTGTCGGCACCTTTGTCGGTCACATCGCTCGGAACAGCACGGTGAATGGTAGTCTCGGCGGACGAGTGGACCTGACCACCACGAGCACGGGCACATATACACTCAAGCTGACGCAGGGTGGCAAAGTCACCAGCCTCAAAGGCAATCTAACCACGAGCGCGAATAGCACACCAGCTGTCAGCATCACCTCCGCCAGTATCAGCGTAGCTTTGTCACTCCCAAATGATACGATCACTGGCGATGTCACCGTCAGCACTTCTCCTGCTGCTGTTGTCGGCTGGCGTCGTGTGTGGAACACCACGCTGAATCCTGCCGTCAAGCAAGTCGGCTACTACACCACGGGGATCGACCTCACCACAGACGTTGGCGTTGATACGATCCCACAGGGCACTGGCTACGCCAGCTTTAGCATCGGACTTGATGGTGGACTGACCGTGAGTGGAAAGACATCCGACGGCAGTTCCATCACCAGCGCAGGCTTCATGGGGCCCAATGGGGAGATCCTCGTCCATCAGGTGCTTTACACCAATCTAGGTTCCCTGCTCGGACAGCTCAATCTGACCACAGATACAAACGGTGACTTCACTGAAAACCGCCTCGCTGGCAGTCTCACTTGGAAGAAGCCCGCCATCGCGACGTCACGCACTTACCCGAACAGTTTCGATCTCATCCTCGGAGTCGCAGGCAAGTATATTTCCGCTTCCAGCAGCTCAGGCATCGTGCTCGGCCTGCCAGAGGTGAATACAAACGCCACACTCGAATTTGCCGAAGGGGGCATCGGAAGCTCTGCACTTAACCCTAACGTTAGCTTCACGCTGAGTGATGTTTATAAGCCCATCCTGCCGACTGCTGGAGGCTTTGATAACCCCGCCAAAACGACCCTCATTCTGACCACCAAGAACGGCGTCATCAGTGGCGCAGCCTCACTCGTGGATGGTGCCGTGAAGCGCGCGCTGACTTATCAGGGGCTCATCGTCAGAGGCGCAGATGCCAGCACAAAAGCCTACGGTTACTTCCTCCTGCCACAGATCCCGACCAGCGGCCAAACGGCCACTACAGCCCCCATTTTGTCCGGCCAAGTCACCATCAATCAATAATCCACCAATCCCGTCATCATCATGAAACTCACGCTCCTCATCCCCGTGCTCGCGGTCATCGCAGCGCCAGCTTTTGCTGATCCACTCATCACCACCTGGCATACCAAAGACGCCGGTAAATACGCCCGCATCTGGCAGACCATTGATGACGAAACCACACAAAAAACCACCAGCACCACGACCTCCGTCACCACTTGGAATCGCACCCTGTTTCCCGTGAACGATGCTGGCGTCCGCGCCGGAGATCAGACCACTGCGGTGTATGGCGGCGTCCAAGCCATCTCGTATTCCGCGAGCTACGTCTATGTCCGCGCCACCGGACTCGGCACCCACACCATGGGGCCGTGGTATGACAACAACACCGCGCGCAACACCTTGTTCGCCTCATGGCCGGGCAATGCCAAACTGCTCTGGCGCTTCCCCCGCACTGTGACCATGCGCAGCAATGCCAGCTACACCAGCGCCAAGACCGCTACCGCTCCAGGAGCCTGCGGACTCTTCGCCAATGGCGTGCCGCTTTTTAACACGTCCGACACCTTCAGCTACAGCAATGCCAATGCTGGTGATGCTGGTCCAGGCTCGGGAATCACTGGCAGCGGCGATGGTGTGTGGAATCGCGATGCCTTCACCAATGAAGGCCCCACCTTTGACTCCGGCAACTCTCACCAAGCCATGGAGAGCCATCACTACCATGCGAACCCACCCGCGCTCCGCCATCTGCTCGGCGACTCCGTGGACTACAATCCCAACGTCGTCTTCAACAACCACGCTGCGGTTAAAACCAACCCCTACACCGAGAACTTCAACGGCAAGCATAGTCCCATCATCGGTTGGGTGAAGGACGGCCTGCCCATCTACGGCCCTTACGGTTACAGCGATCCCTCTGATGCCGCCAGCAGCGTGCGCCGAATGATCACTGGCTACCAGAAGCGTGATGGCACCAATGGCTCCGCCAACCTCGCCAGCACAGGCCGCAGCACACGCCCGCAGTGGTCCATCACCATTGGCGGCAAGACTGGCACCGCATTGACCAGTGGCCAATATGGCCCCGCTGTGAGTAGCACCTTTGTGCTCGGTCGCTACATGGAAGACTATGATTACAAAGGCGACCTCACAGGCCTGCGTCGCTATCAAGGCTTGACGATCAGCGGTGCCTACACCGCCAGCACCGACTATGATTTGAACGAATACAACGTGCGCTTTTGCAAGACCCCCGAATACCCCACAGGCACCTGGGCATACTTCATCAGTATCGAAGCCAACGGCACACCCGCCTATCCTTACAACCTCGCGTGGGCCTACTTTGGTGATCCGACCGTCGCCTCCGCTGTGACCACCATCAGCGAAACCGTCACCAGCCATTTCGGCGGTGCGCCAGCCCTCGAGAGTGCGAACCAATCCATCGACTACAATACCGGCACGCAAAACATCTCCTTGGTCTGGGATGCCATCGAAGGCGGCAGCTACCGTGTGGACACCTCGACGAATCTCAGCACCTGGGACGACACCGCTGCCAGTATCAGCGCCAGTTCTAACAAACTAAGCACCATGGACACCACAGCGATCCCGACCAACCTGAGCAGGAAATTTTATCGTCTCACGCGCACAGCTCTCGCCCCGTATGAAAGCGTCACGGGCACCGTCGTCTCTGCGGGCAATGTGACACACAGCTTCACTTTCACGGGCAATCTACCGCCTGACACCATGCCCATCACCGGTGTCACCGTTGGCGGAGTGACTGGCAGCGTGACTACCTATACCAAGACCACTCCAGGAGCGACGATCATCGTCACCTTTGACAAAACCACCCTCACCGTCGGCCAAAACTACACCGCCGTGCTGAGTGTGACCGGCCCACCCCCGGCCATGACCCCGATGACATTCACCTCAACCAACACCTACACCCGCTAGCGTGGTGGATGAGTCCCTAGCTTCCTGCAATGCGAGGGTGTCGAT
>JAPLUM010000365.1 GCA_026397605.1 Verrucomicrobiota bacterium
AGGTGCTAGCGGGATTGACTGGCATAAAATGGTCTGGGGGACTGTAAATCTCCACCTTTGGACCTGACAAGCAAGCCCAGCATCTCTGTCATGGATATTTCTTTCTGAACGAAGAAAACTCATGACAAGAGCGACCAGTCCGCTATAACTTATATCTTCAACCTTCCCGTCCAACGGGCCGAAGTAGCTCAGAGGTAGAGCAGCGCATTCGTAATGCGCGGGTCGCGGGTTCAATTCCCGCCTTCGGCTCCATTCCCCGTGAAGACTTCATGACTGAAAACACTGACAAGCCTCGTTTGAGTCGAATCAAGCGCAGAGAGGAGATGCTTAACAGCATTGCAAAGCTGATCGGCTGCACGGCACTCGTCGTCACCGTAGCTGTCGTTTTTTATGTCATCGTGATCCAGCTTGATAAACAAGGACCACGGGTTGACCCCGCGTATGTGGACGCCGTAGAGTCAGCCTCTCAGGACTACCGCTGGGCAGGAACTGAGTCGATTGCAAAGGATGCGGGATTAGGCGTTTCGAGGCCAGCCTTGCCGAAAACAGCCATACGTGAGCCCTCAGCGGTACCTTCTCTGGCAACCATTCTACCCGGCACGCAAACTGTCCCAATTGTTACAGGCATTTCCAATATCGAGTCTAAAAAACCAAGGATTGAGGAAGTCGTTCGGCAATTTTTCACCGCTAATTCAATCGCTGAAAAAGCTGCCTGTTCGCGCGATACCCAACGTGTTCTGCCATTGATGGAGGTGTACTACCGAAAGCATCAACTGATCACGGGCGTGTGGCAAAAACTGGGTTGGGTTTTGAATATGGACGAGCCTGGCCAAAAGCTTGCCTATGCGCAGTCCTTATTTGAGGACGTCGATC
The DNA here is from genome assembly GCA_026397605.1 of Verrucomicrobiota bacterium. Taxonomy (GTDB): domain Bacteria; phylum Verrucomicrobiota; class Verrucomicrobiia; order Verrucomicrobiales; family Verrucomicrobiaceae; genus Prosthecobacter. Next base: position 874 of record JAPLUM010000365.1, read on the forward strand.
CAGTCTGTTTGATCATCGAAGAAACCGAATTGGGCGAAATTCGAATCGATTGGGAAAGTAGCGTTCGCTACAGCGAGTTGGATTGGCAGGAGTTCATCTCCACCCGCCCGGATCAGCCCACACTTTTCCGCGTCATCGCTTCCAAGCCAATCAATGCTGCTGAGGCACTGCCTGAGGCTGGCGAGGAGGTCATTGAGCTCAAGCATCCTGCTGAACAGGGCACGGTCTATGCTTACTTTAACAGAGATGACCCCCAATTTAAAACTCTGGTTGAGCAATTGAAACTAGGTAACTGGTCAAATGTGCCACTTACTCTGAGACTTTGTTATCCCGGCCCCACGTCGAACGCCAAAGCAGTCCGCATCGCGGGAGTTGAGGGGAAAGGCTGGCTAATACTTCACAAATCGAGGAGCTAAAACCTGTGAGCAAAAGCAAAACATCCAAATCTAAGGCTAAGCAGGCCAAAGCTGCCCCTAAGGCACTTACCAAAAAAGCAAAGCCTGTCGCCAAGAAAGTTGCCGCTAAAAAAGCTCCGCCAAAGGCAGTCAAAGCCGCCGCAAAAAAAACTGCTAAGCCAAAAGCTTCAAAACCGATGGTGAAAGCCAAAAAGGCGATCTCACCGTCCGCTAAAGCTAAGAAGCCAGTGGCTCCAGCGAATAAAATCGTTTCAAAGGTTAAAAAGCCGCAACTTAAAAAGGTAGCAACACCAGCTAAAAAGCCTGTTGTTGCAGCTAAAAAAGCATTGCCAAAAAAAGCACCCGTTGTCGCAGCCAAAAAAGTACCTTTAAAAGCTCCCGCTAAAACTCCCGTTAAAGTTTCAAAGCCAGCTGTGAAGCTGGCCGTTAAAGTCGCTCCACCTGCTCAAAAATCCGCACCTGCCACGAAACTGCTTCCAGTCAAGAAAGCTGCTGTAGTCGTTAGCGTCGAGGATAAGCCAGAACCAGCTAAAGTGAGCACGAGTTTAGTCGTTTCATCGACGGGCATGCCGCGCATTGCCAGCCTGCCGTCCGCACCGCCGCCACCACCAAAAGCTTCTGCCAAGAAGCCGTCTTCTCCACAACTCGTTTCAGAACCAATCGAGGCTGCAAAAGCACCGGTTATTTCGTCGGAAAAAGCATCGACGGTAAAGTCAGGTGCTATGTTCTACGATTCTCACATGCATACCCCTTTGTGCAAACATGCCTGGGGTGAACCGGAAGAATACTGTGCTCAGGCACTGAAATCTGGGCTTAAAGGCATTATTTTCACCTGTCACTGCCCGATGCCAGATGGCTACTGGCCTTCTGTGCGCATGTCCGACAGTGAATTTGACACTTACGTGGCTATCGTCCAGCGCGCTGCTAATGCCTACAAGGGTAAGCTGGATGTCTGTCTCGGCCTTGAAAGTGAATACTTCCCTGGCTACGAAAAGTGGATCGAAAATCTGCATAAGCGCGCCCCCTTTGATTACATTCTTGGGGCCGTGCATTGGCAGGCTAAGGAGTACCTGAACAAGTATGAAACGGGTACGATTGAAAACTTCCGTCGCACCTACTTTGACCAACTAGCCACCAGTGCCGAGACAGGGCTCTACGACTGCCTCGCGCATCCAGATTTGGTGAAAAATTACCATCCTGATAGCTGGTGCTTTGCCATCATCAAAAATAGCGTCATCGCCGCGCTGGATCGGATTGCTAAAACTGGTGTGGCCATGGAGCTCAACACCTCTGGCCTAAACAAGAGCTATTCCGAGATGAATCCCGGAAATGAAATGCTCAAAATGATGGCAGATCGTAAGATCCCTATTGTGCTGGGCAGCGACGCCCACAAGCCCGTGCGTGTAGGAGAGCACTTCATTACCGCTCTCAACAATCTTGTGGAAGCCGGCTTTGAAAACGTCAGCTACTTCAAGAAGCGTCAGCGCATTGATATGAAGATCAGCGACGTGATCTCCAGCATCAAACGTGCCTCAGATGCCAACGCGTAAGGCGGATTACTTTGTCAAATGATCCACGATGATCTGGGACCAGGCTTCCAGCTCATCGTATTTGGCTTTGAGTTCCTCTAGGCTGAAGAATTGCAGATCCTGGATCGCATCTTCATTGGAACTGACTTCTGCACTACTCAGCTCAAAGCGATGCACCACTCCAAGATGTACACTGCCGACTTCTGAGGAGTCGTCATTGATGAGGCCGATCACCGTTTGTGTATGTGTCCCACCAATGACAAGTTCTTCTGTTATCTCGCGCTCGATGCTGTTGAAATACATCGTTTCGCCCAGTCCGTCGTGGCTTTGATCCACCGGATTGATATGCCCACCGATGCCAACGGAGCGCTTTGATACTAGCCGTTTTTCGCCCGACTTTCCGCCGCGTGTGTAGCAGAGATAACGTCCATCATGGTGAAAGATGGAGTATGGAATCAGCTGCTTGTGCGTCGGATCAAGCTCAGCCGCAGGCCGCTCCATGAAGAAATTAGCCCCTGGAGCCAACATAGCCTCCAGATAGCGATTCACTTCCGATTGGAAGCCCTGAAAGCTGCCAAGTTGATCCAATAAGGCGCGAGTAATGACGAGAACGTGTTCCATGAGTTGCCCATGAGATTGGGCAGCAGTGGAAGCCGGTCAAATGGCTTGTCGATTCTCCTTCATCAGGCCAGCAGCTCTTTGATCACTTTACGATGCTCCACTCCGGTCAGTTTTTGGTCTAAGCCTTGGAACTTATAAGAGAATCGTTCGTGATTGTAGCCA
>JAPLUM010000486.1 GCA_026397605.1 Verrucomicrobiota bacterium
GGCATCGCCAATACTGTCCTTGAGGCGTCTCACTCCGATATACGGCGGGTTCCCGATGATAAAATCCGCCTCCGGCCATGTCGCAGGACGTGGATTCACATAAGTCAGCAGCGGGACGCGCTTGGTTTCATCGGGCACCTCACGATTCGTGACGAGGTCGGTCTTGGTGCTGCGGCGGTCCCAGACGGTGACGGTGTTTCCGTCGGCATCACGCTCGGGCTGCGGCTCGCCATCATAGGCCAGCACGGCGTCCCGGCATTCGATGTTCTTGAAGGCGCGGAGGATGGGCTCGGGTGGGGTGCGCTGGCCGTGGATTTTAAAATGCCATTGCAAGTAACCGATCCATAGCACGAGTTCGGCGATGGAGGCAGCGCGGGGATTGAGCTCGATGCCGAGGAACTGGTGTGGGTCGATGGCGTGTGTCTCTAACTCCAGGGTCATGTCTGCGCCGAACTGCGCGGCGGTGTCTAGCACCTCACCTTCCAGGATCTTCAGGTGCTGAAGGGCCACGTAGAGAAAATTGCCGCTGCCGCAGGCGGGGTCCAGGACGCGGATCTGGCAGAGCTGCTGGTGAAAGTCGTGGATCTCTTTGCGCGCCTTTTTCAGGTCGTCTGCACGCGCATGGGTCACGGCAGCGGCGCGGACGTTGGCCCATTGTTCCCGCAGTGGGTCGATGACGGTGGGCAGCACCAGCCGCTCCACATAGGCACGCGGGGTGAAGTGGGCACCCAGGGCGTGGCGCTCCTCAGGCACGAGTGCGCGCTCCAGCAGAGTGCCAAAGATGGCGGGCTCGACGTTTTTCCACTGCTTGCTGGCGGCTTGTTTCAGCAGGCCGAGTTGCAGGGCATTGACTGGCAGGACGGTGTGATCGGCAAAGAGGCCGCCATTGAACTGAAGCAGCTTTTTCCGCAGGACCACGGAGATGCCTTTACCCGTGCCGGTGTTCATTTCTCTGAAAAGCTGACCCAGCAGTTCCTCAAAGCCGGTGCCGTCCGCAGGCACGGAGTCTAGCAGCTCGGTAAAGCCGCGATCTGGCAGCAGGCCCACGTCCTCAGCAAACATGCAGAAGAGGCAGCGGGTCAGGAACTGGGCGGTGACCTCGGCATCATGGCCGTCTTGTTCCAGAGACTTGGCTAGCTCGGCTAGATAACCAGCAATCTCACGCGTGACTTCGGCGGAGATTTTAGCGGGGTCCAGCGCCAGGGGATTTGTCCAAATGAGGTGCAGGCGCTCGCGGACTTTTTCATCTGCCAGATCCCGGAGCTGAATGCGGAAGCTGCGCGGATCAGGGAAGGGCAGGTAAGCCTTTCCATTCTGGGTGAAGTCGGCATAGACCTCAAAGCTGTGGCCCACGTCACAGACGATGAGGAAGGGCGGATTCGGCTCCTCCGCAGGCAGATAGCGGACGTAGCGCTCGGCCTGGCCTTTGGCGCGGATCATGGCGTCATCCCAGCCGCCAGTGCCGCGCACGGGGCCGGATTTTTTCTGAACCGTCGCTGCTCCGGCCTGGATGGCGGCCTGCTCTAGCGCGGACTGCTCCAGCTTCTGCGCAGTGAACTGCTTGGACTCCAAGATAAAGTGCGCGCGGCGGTAGAGGTCGATGAAGTTCGTGCTCTGTCCGCCGGGAACTTTCACGGGGAACTCAAAGCTGTAGCCGTCGGTGTGATTGTGCGCCGGAGCAGGCACGCCGAGGAGTTGCGTGAGGCCGATGAGGAAGCTCTGGGAGTTTGCCCGTTCATTGGCCTCTGCCTGAGTCCAGTGGTCGATGAAAGCTTGCGGCGTGGCGTGGAGGGCAGAAGACATGCAGGTAATGCGTGCATCAAAGCGGGTTCTGGCAGGCGTGGCAAGGTGGGATCAGGGCATTCAAGAGGTTGGACAGTGCTTGGCCACCAAAAATAGGGCACCCGATGTTATAGGATTAACAGGTCTGAAAAATCCTGTTCATCCTGTCTTCTTGTAAATCCTGTAACAAAGCCAGCTTCTAGGTTGAAAGCCTCATTCCATGCTTAAGCCCTGGACGCTGGATCAGCAACAAGGCCTGTGGGATCGGCGACGGCTTGAATGCGGAGCTGGTTTTCCGTTTCGCGGTCAGAGTCCATGAGGATGGCGGTGTCGGAACTGCGTGTTTTTAAATGTGGAATGAGGCTGTTAAAGAAGACTTTTTTCAGGGCTTCTTTAGACTTGATCCCGCTAAGCTCGGCAGGCAGTTGGGCGCGCATCTCGGCATCAAACTGCTCACCAGAAACAAAGCCAAAGAGGATCTGATCAGCATACTGGAGTAACAGTTGGTATAGCAGCGTCAGCGTATCTAGCCTTCGGCGGGTGGAATGCTTTTTCCACGGCGAGCGCCCAGGATTAACGATCTGGGTGGCATGAAACTCATACACGCCTCGTGGTAATAGATCTGGCCACTCTGCCAGCGCCGCTTTGAGCTTCAGATACTTCTCGGAAGTGATCATCACGGCACAAAGGAGATGAAAATTCCCAGCTAAATCCGTCAGCGGTTTCTCTGGAGTGCCGCCATCATCCACAAAGGCCAGCGGATCTAGATCAGCAGCACAGACGGCAGCCTCCCAGCTGGGAAAGAGAGTCATGGCGTGATGAATGAGAGGGATGTTTTTGAACTCCCCGGCCGTCACTGTACTAGCACTAAGCGGCAAGTTGCGTGCATGGCGGTCGCGGATGCTTTCGATGACCCACTTTCGGTTAATCTGTTCGGGGCGCATACGCCGCCGCACAGTTGTCGGGTCCAGGCCGATTCTGCGCAGCATCTCATCATGGCCCATCCCACAGTAAAAGCGCCGCAATTGATTGCTGAGTGAGCCATCAAGCTTTTCGATGTTCATCATATTCACATCATAGCCTGCATCATGCCAGCCGCGCAGGCGGTCTAGGGCATACTCAGGCGATATGACAGGCTCCCAGTGTGGCAGCTTGGTTTTCATCTTGCTTAGACTCATGGCACGCACTGACTCAGGAATGGGCTCTGCCCCAGGGTGAGCTGCCAGATAATCAGGCCATTTGATCTGGTGCTTGATGGCCACATGATTGCCCAGCTGCCGCACCGAATCACCGCAGATTTCACAGCGTAGGGAGTCCTGCACTTCCCAGCAGGTCTCATGCGGATTGATGCCTGCTTTTTCAAGAGCCCGCCGCCAGCCTAG
>JAPLUM010000260.1 GCA_026397605.1 Verrucomicrobiota bacterium
GCCGATCAAAGCATACAGCACTTCATATTGAGTGATAGCAAGCACTCTGCCATCACAAAAGGCCCAGCCAGCAGGCGCAAAGTTATGCCCTGTGGTTCTTATTTCTCCGATAAATGGCTGTGACATGGTGTGTAGCGGTGAGAGGTGAGAGGTAAAAAGATGATTTAACTGAAGACGACCTGAAACAACATGCCAGCATCATCTGGGCCGATGGGCACAAAAAAGATCTCTGGCCGACCAATCTGCGCATGCTCCAGCGGATAGGTGCCCTGCGGCACATAAAACTCGCGCGAGTTAGCCCGAAACACCAGCGAAAAAGGCGCACGACCCCCTGGGCGACCATGAGAGGCCTGCCCAGCCTTTACCGAGATGAGCTGCAGCGGCTCTGGCTGCGCCGCACCGTAGTGAAACTGAAAGCTCTGCTGCTCCAGCGGAGAGAAGACATCTACCGTCAGGTCCGCGACCTCTAAAGAGGGGGAAGCAAGATCTGCGGCGATGGAGGGAGCGGAACTCATGCGGTCTGAACAGAACGTCAGCCATGTCTGTAATCTCTTCTGAAAGATTGAAAAGCTCCTTTTTGTGAAAATGAAGCCACTTGTAACAACGCCAAGAAGGCTAAAGCAGGGCTTCTGTCTTTGCCTCTTTTCCTGCTTTCCTCATCCAAAATCAGGCTTCTGGAATTTAATAAGGAAGGCAGGAATGCAGGAAGGACTGATTCAGAGATCCCGTTCCTGTCTTCCTGCTTTCCTAATCCAAAATCAGGTTTCTGGAATTTAATGAGGAAAGCAGGAATGCAGGAAGGGTTTAACCAGGGCTTGTGTCTTTTCTCATTTCCTGCCTTCCTGCCTTCCTCATTCAAAATCAGGCTTTAGGTGATTTCCACGAATATTCCAAATCGGCGGCTTTGCCTAGTCGCTTTACAAAATCATAGGCTCTGCCACTCTCATGAACTCATGCCCACCGCTCCCCCGAATGCTGCCAAACTATCGCTGGTTTTTGACCCGGCAGGCTTGCAAGCGGACCTAGCCAAGCTGGGCTCTAACGAGTGGGTGGCCCATTTCAATACGGGGTTCTTTTCCGGCGACTGGAGTGGAGCGGCCCTGCGCAGTGTGGGCGGGGATGGAACTAAAATGTATGCGGACACAAGTCATGGCGACTTTGCCAATACGGCGCTGCTCCAGGAATGCCGGCATTTGAAAGCGGTGATCGAGTCTTTCCAATGTCCGCTGCGCTCGGTGCGGCTGCTGCGCCTGACGGCGGGGTCAGTCATCCGCGAGCATCGTGACTACGATCTGGGCTACGATGCCGGTGAGGTGCGGCTGCACGTGCCGGTGATCACGAACCCACAGGTGGAGTTTTACCTGAACAACCGCCGCTTCCGCATGGCGGAGGGGGAATGCTGGTATCTGGACCTGAATCTGCCGCATCGAGTGCAGAATCGTGGGGCGACAGACCGCGTTCATCTAGTGATCGACTGCCAGCTCAATGACTGGCTGCGTGACCTGATCTCTCAGGGTGAAGCAAGCCTGGGTGAAGAATCCAGCTACGAGGCCTTCCACCGTCAGGTCTTAGAAGAACCAGCGCTGCAAGAGGAGCTGATCGGCCTCACGGATCAGCCTGCCTTTATCCAGCGCATCATGGAGCTGGCCCAGCAGCGTGGCTTTTCCTTCATGGAAGACGATGTGACGGCAGCTCTGCAATCCGCACGCCGCAACTGGATGGAAAGGAACATCGTATGAGCCGCGCAAGCGATCTACTAGACGGCTGGCTGCCCATCAGCATCACGCATTTCACACAGGAACCCATCGTGGACTGGTGCCGCTTTGGTGCACGCCGTTTCTCTGAGCCGTTCTTTGATCACACGGTGCAGAGTGAGGTGAGGAAGCCTTTTAACCTGCTCTTTCGCCATAAAACGACGCTGGACGTGCTGGTGGAACGGCAGGCCACGCGCCCCGGTCTGGAGCCGAGCGGCTTCATCTATCACATGTCGCGCTGCGGATCGACCCTGGCCTGCCAGATGCTGGATACGGTACCGGAGCACATGGTCCTCTCTGAGCCGCCTCCCATGGATGCGCTGCTACGCCTAGACAGGCGAGGCTACAGCGAGCAGCAGCGCATCACCTACCTGCGTGCCTGGATGAGCGCCATCAGTCAGCCACGCACTGGTGAAAAACGGCTCTACGTGAAGCTAGACGCCTGGCACGTCTTTGACCTCCCTCTGCTCAGACGCGCCTTCCCGGACACACCCTGGGTTTTCCTTTACCGGAATCCGCTGGAGGTCTTGGTCTCTGCCATGCGCTCCCCAGGGCTGCACATGATCCGCAATTACCTGACAGAAGACCAAACAGGCATCCCCGCTGCTGCGGTGCCCTCCATGACGCAGACGGAATACATGGCCCGCATTTTAGAGTCCGTGCTGAAGTCAGCGCTCCAGCACCTGGGGCCACTCCAGGGTAAAGCCCTGGATTACACGGGCCTGCCGGAATCGGTGATCACCGAGATTGCCCCGCACTTTGGGCTGAGTCTCACCGCGGAGCAGATCCAGGTCATGCGGGAAAAAACCGCCTTTCACGCCAAGTCACCCAGCGAGCACTTCCAGCCAGATGCCGAGTCCAAGCAGAAAGAAGCCAGCGAAGAGATCCTCCGTCTCTGCACCACGCTGCTAGATCCACTGTATAACCAGCTAGTGAGCCGAAGCTAACCCCCTGCCCTTTCATGGATCCCTGCGTTCTCTGGTTTTACGGTCTTTCTGGCGCGGGTAAAACCAGCCTCAGTGCCGCTGTAGCTGCGGCATTGCAGGAACAGCACATCCCCTGCATGCGGCTGGATGGAGACGACATCCGTGGCGGTCTAAGTCGTGATTTGCAGTTTTCCACCGCCGATCGCGCTGAAAACATCCGCCGCACAGCCGAAGTGGCGCGCCTAGCCTGCCAACAGGGACTGGTGGTGCTGGTCGCGCTGATCACTCCCACTGAAAACCTACGCGCTGCCGCACGCTCGATCATTCAACCCCTGCCCTTTCACGAGATCTTTCTCGACTGCGACTACCAGACCAGCGCCAGCCGTGATGTGAAAGGGCTGTATGCCCGTGCTGAGGCTGGGCAGATCCGTGATTTCACCGGCAAAGACTCCGCCTTTGAGCCGCCAACGGCAGCAGACCTCAGTGTCGATACCCGCACACAGACACTGCCTGAAAGCTTGGCCCAAGTGGTGAATTACCTCGACTCAAAACCGCAAGTTCACTCTTAAACCTTGGCTAACTCCGTGTTCAACAATCCCATCACCCAAAAGATCGCCACGTTCCTGGAGAGCATTCAACTTCCCATCCGCTCCTGCGCTTTGGAGGAGGGCACTTTTCTACCCGGTCTAGCGCTTGAGCGCGGCTGCATTCTAGTGGACGAAACCAAGCTGCTTTACCCTGGTGACATCCTACACGAGGCCGGACATCTGGCCATCAGCACGCCCGAAGAACGCCAAGCGGCTGGAGGTAATCTAGCCGTCGGTGGTGGTGAAGAAATGGCCGCCATCGCTTGGTCCTATGCGGCCGCACTGCATATCGACATCGATCCCGCCATTGTCTTCCACCCCCACGGCTACCGCAACGGATCGGACTCCCTGCTGGAAAACTTCCGCGCCGGCCATTACCTAGCCGTGCCCCTGCTGCAATGGATGGGACTTTGCTACGACGCCCCAAAAGCCGCCGAGAACAACGCGGAGCCCTACCCCATCATGCAACGCTGGCTGCGTAACTAGGGAGCACTCGGATGGAGCAAAGGGGCGCGAAGGAAATAATAGTTGACTAATCGTCTTGTTACTTTAACCAACCCCATGGGAAGAACCAGCGATGCTAAAGAAAGACTGATCGAAGCCGTGATCGAACTGATCTGGACGGGCAGCTATGGCAGCACCTCAGTCGATCAAATCTGTGAACGTGCAGGGGTCAAGAAGGGCAGTTTCTACCATTTTTTTGAATCCAAAACAGAGCTTGCTCTGACGGGAATCGACCACGGCTGGTCGGAGCAAAAGAAGAAGTTGGATCAAATTTTCTCCCCAACAACGCCCCCCTTGCAACGCCTGATCCATTGCTTCCGCCAATGCCGTGAAGAACAGGAAGCACTGAAAGCTAAGCACGGCCATGTCCTGGGCTGCCCGGTGCACTCATTGGGTGCAGAAATCAGCACCATTGATGATCGGCTCAGGGATAAACTTCAACAAATTCTAGGTGATCATCGTCGCGCCAAATGCCAATACTTTGGCACGAGTTCTGTTTGCCTACAGTGAGGGACTTCTGCTTCATGCCCGCATGTGGAATGACCTTAGCCACCTGGATGAGCTCGAATCTGGCGCTCTGCTTATTTTAGGGGCCCAGGCTTAATCCGACCACGATCCATTAACTTTTTATTCAAATTAACCAACTAGTCAACTTTATCACAGCCATGAAACTCCGCTTCCTGTCCCCTGCCCTCCTCCTGATCACAGCCTGCGGCCCACATGGCGGACCGGGCGGTCATGGCGAAGGCGGTATGCAGATGCCACCTGCTCAAGTCACGCTAGCACCAGTAGAATCGAGGGAGCTCGTCGAGTGGGAGGAGTTCACAGGCCGCGTCGAACCCATGGAAACGGTGGAACTGAAGCCTCGAGTATCAGGCTACATCACTCAGGTGCATTTTCAGTCGGGAGAGCTGGTGAGCAAAGGGGATATCCTCTTCACCATCGATCAGCGTGCTTTTCAGACGAAGCTGCGTGCGGCCAAAGCAGAAGTGCAGAAGGCTGAAGCCAACGCTAAGGCGGTTAAACGCGAGTTTGAGCGTGTCTCCGCCCTTTTGGCC
>JAPLUM010000553.1 GCA_026397605.1 Verrucomicrobiota bacterium
CTCAGAGCCTGGAAAGCCCGCAACACTCTGAACCCAGATTCGGCTCAAGCCGAAGCCACTTTCCCTGAACTTCATCCTTCAAAATTCATCCTTCATCCTTTCCCATCATGTTTGACCCAAACCTACCCCAAGAAGGCACTCTGGCCGATGCCGTGCAGATGCGCAGCCAGTTTAATGGACTCAAGGCCCTGATCGACACCGTGCCGACACTCACCGCCGCGCAGGTGGACAGCACGACAACGCTACCGCAGGGAACTCCGGCCAATGCGACTGTGAATGTGGTGGGTAACATGCTGCATTTCAGTTTTGAGATTCCCCAAGGGCAGGAAGGGCTGCCCGGACTCGTCGGCCCTGCTGGCCCACCCTTTGCCAATGCGGTGGTGGATAGCGTGACGACGCTGAATCCCGGCGACTCCGCGACGGTAAGCGTAAGCTTTGACGGCGCTAACGTGCGTTTCACCTTCGGTATCCCACGCGGCAATGACGGCAGCAATGGCAATGACGGTGCCCCCGGTGAAATCAGCCAAGCCCAGCTCGACAGCGCCATCCTGAACTCCCTGAATGGCACGAGCAACAATACCAACGGCCTGGGCACGCTGGACACGGGCTTTGCCGATCCCGACATGTAGGCCCTGCGGCAGAAGGTGAACGAGATGATCCTGAACGGGCGGCGGTAGGCTTTCAGTCTGTGCACGCTTTCGGAAGTGAATGGAAAAAGAGAAGTCACGATCATCCTAGGGGGATGCAAATGACATTGCCGGATCTGACACATACTTTGCTAGCATGATCGGTTAGAACGGGACGTTTCACCCGCCAGCCCAATCATGAAGCACACCCTCACTCTCTTTGCCGCATTGCTGCTAGCTCCTATCGCTGGACTAGCCGCAGTCCAGGCATCCAAACCCAACATCCTCATCATCCTTGCCGATGACATGGGCTACTCCGACCTCGGCTGCTACGGCGGTGAGATTGCGACGCCGAATCTGGACCGTCTCGCGGCGGGAGGGTTGCGCTTCACTTCCTTCTACAATTCCGCGAAGTGCGAGCCGACACGCGCTTCCCTGATGAGTGGACAGTATTGGCAGGACTGCGGACTCGGTGTGAAGCGAGGGCTGACGATGGGCCAGGCGATGAAGTCGGCGGGCTACGACACGTTCGCCCTGGGCAAGTGGCACCTCGATGGCAATCCGGTCGAGCGTGGCTTCGATCATTACTTCGGGCATCTCGGCGGCGGTAGTGACTACTTCAAAGGCAGCCGCACGCATCGACTCGACGACAAGCCATTCGTGCCCGCGAACGACGGCAAGTTTTACACCACCGATGCCAATGCGGACTACGCGATCAAATTCATCGGCGAGGCTCACGCGCAGCATCCCGGCAGACCGTTTTTCACCTACCTCGCCTTCAATGCACCGCACGCGTCGTTGCAGGCATGGCCGGAGGACATCGCCAAGTATCGGGGCAAGTATCGCATCGGCTGGGACAAGCTGCGCGAGCAGCGGTATCAAAAGCAAATCGAACTCGGCATCACGAAAAAGGAATGGGCGCTCTCGCCGCGGCCCGAGACGATCCCGGCGTGGGATTCGCTGACGGACGCGGAGAAGGATTTTGAAGACGCGCGCATGGCCGTCTATGCCGCGCAGGTGGACCGCATGGATCAGGCCATCGGGCGCGTGCTCGCGAAGATCAAGGAACTCGGCGAGCAAGAAAACACGCTCGTCATCTTCCTCAGTGACAACGGCGCCAGTCCCTATGATCACGGCAAGGTCACTGCTCGCAATATCGAGCCGCTGCTCGATGGCACCTCGAATCTCGGCTACGGAGTCGGCTGGGCCAATGCAAGCGCGACCCCTTTCCGCCACTACAAGCGCAACATGTTCAATGGTGGCAGTTCCACGGCTTGTATAGCTTCCTGGCCCGCTGTGGTGAAGCAACGCGGCGGCATCACCGATCAACGCGCCCACATCATTGATCTCATGGCGACCATCGTGGATGTCGGCGGCGGCAAGTGGCCTGCGGAATTTGCAGGCGAAAAAAACCTGCCACTTCCGAGCAAGAGCCTGCGCCCGATTCTCCTCGGCGAACAGCGCACGCCGCACGAGACGCTTTACTTTCAGCTCTTCGACAATCGCGCCGTGATCGAAGGCGACATGAAGCTCGTCTCCGATTGGGGCCGCCCATGGGAGTTGTTCAATCTCGCAGCCGACCGCACGGAACTTCATGATCTCACGAAAGCCCAACCCGAGAAGGTCGCTCGTCTTGAGAAGCTCTGGAACACCTGGTCGGACCAGACAAACACACGACTCCGCAGCGCTGGAGGCGAGCCCATTTACCGGTATCAAATGGATGAGCAAGAAAAGTTCGTCGGTGGTGGCAGCGATAGCGGTGATGAGGAGATGCAGAAGCCCGAGCGCAAGACGAAGGGCAAAAAGGCGGACAAGCAAACACCAGAAGCGGCGCCAACGCCGGCACCAGCGCCATCCCCGGTTCCAGCACCAGCACCTACCGCTAAGGTTAAGCCGATCCGCGCCCGCGTTGACACCACGCTCGCGATTGAGAAAGAACAACTAGTTCTCACCAGCACCGGAGATAAACCAGGATTGACCTTCGATGCGTCGGACATCAAAACCGCCGGCCCCTACACGCTCGCCTTTCGCATTCAAAGCAACGCCAGTGGCGATGGCGCAATCTACTGGACCACCGACGCGAAAACCTCGCTGCCCAAGGGCGGGCACCAAACCTTCAAGGTCACGCACGACGGCCAGTGGCACGACATCACGCTCAACCTCGCCGAACTCAAAATCCTCCACGCCCTGCGCCTCGATCCCTGCGCTGGCAAGGGCGTCGTGCGCCTCGACTCACTGCAACTCAAGGACGCCACAGGCAAGACCCTGAAACAATGGCCTTAATCTCAGTCCCATCTTTCCAATGAAAACACCACTGCCCGCGTTCATCGCGCTCCTTCTCAGCTTCCAAGTTTCGGCGCTGTTCGCCGCCGAGAAGAAGCCCAACATCGTCTTCGTCCTCGTGGACGATCAGCGCAACACCTCGCTCGGTTGCGCTGGCCATCCGCAGATCAAGACTCCGGTCATTGACAGCCTAGCAGCGGGTGGTGTGCGCTTCGCAAACGCCTTTGTGCAAACGCCTATCTGTATGGCGAGCCGTGCCAATCTTTTCACCGGATTGACGACTACCACGCATGGCTACCACGCCAAACCGAGCACCCCAGTCAGCAAGGCGGATTTAGAATCTAGCTTCCCCACGCTGCTGCGCCAATCAGGCTACAAGACTGCCTTTTACGGCAAGCAGCACGTCAACTGGGAGAAAGGCGTCGCTGGGATGACCGAGATGTTCGATGACCACGAGGTTCTCCATCGCAATCCCTATCTGAAGAAAATGCCGGACGGTAGTTTGCGTCATGTCGATGAAATCGTCGGTGATAAATCAGTCGCATTTGTCGGGTCGCAATCTGCGGAGAAACCGTTTTTCCTCTACATGAGTTTCAATATCTCACATGCCGAAGACAACGACAAGCGCCCTGGGTTTCACTACCAGTGGCCGCTTGCTGAGGATGGTCTGTTTGAAGACATCCAGCCCGCGCGCCCGAATCTCGATGACCCGAAATATTACCTCGCGACGCCCGATTTTTTGAAAACCACGATTAATCGCGAGCGCTACTTTTGGGGTTACGACACGCCTGAGAAATTCAGCACCAACATGCGTGCCCTTTACCGGATGCTTTTTGGCATGGATCGCATCGTGGGTCGCGTCATGACAGCGCTCAAAGAGAAAGGCTTCGATGAAAACACCGTCGTCATCTACTCCGCTGACAATGGATACTACATGGGAGATCGCGGTTTTCAGGGCAAGTGGTCGCACTATGATCAGTCGATCCACGTGCCACTGATCGTGTATGACCCGCGCATGAAATCCGACTTGCGAGGCCGCGTGCTCAAAGAGACTGCCGTGAGTCTCGACATCCCCGCCACGATCTTGGATTTGGCCGCCGTGCCGATTCCAGCCAAGTATCAAGGCTTCTCACTCACGCCATGGCTGGCAGGCACCGCTCCGAAAAACTGGCGCACTGATTTCTTCGTCGAGCATCACAGCAATCCATCAAACATCGCCACTTGGTTTGGCGTGCGGGACGACCGCTATACCTACGCCAACTATTACCTGAACGGCGCCGAACTGCTCTACGACCGCGAGCGTGATCCAACCGAGCTCACCAATGTTGCGGCAGACCCCGCCTATGCCGCCGACTTCGCCCGGCTCCGGCAACGCAGTCTCGACTACAAAAAGCAATACACGCGGCCAGCAACTGGGGCGCCCGCCGAATATCGACAAGCTCGCTGCTGGTGGTGTGAAGTTTTCCCAGTTCTACAACTGCGGGAAATGTGAACCGAGTCGTGCAGCGTTGGTTACCGGACATCAATGGTGGACGCACAACGAGAACGTGGCGATTCGCAAAGACAGCCCGAATTTTGGCGAGGTCATTCGCACGGCTGGCTATCGCACCATGATGGTGGGCAAGTGGCACTGTGATGGCGTGCCGTTTGAGCGCGGCTTTGATCGGCATTTTGGATTCATGGGCGGCGGCACGGACTTTTTTAATGGCGACAAATCCTTCACACTGGATGGCAAACTCTGGCCGGTGCCGAAAAAGGATTTCTATGTGACCACGGCGCTGACGGACCATGCGGTGAAGTTCATTCGCGATGAGAAGCAGGCGCATCCCGAGCAGCCGTTCTTCATGTATCTCGCCTATAATGCGCCTCATGCCCCCATTCAGGCACCAGCGGCGGAGGTTGCTAAGTATCGAGGAAAATATCTCAAGGGTTGGGATGTGCTGCGTCGCGAACGCTTTGAAAAACAAAAGTCGTTAGGCCTTGCCGGGGCTGGCTGGAATGCGCCTGAGCGTCCGGCGAACCTTCCCGCTTGGGACTCGCTCGATGAGAAGGCCAAGGACTTCGAGGATCTGCGCATGGCCACCTTTGCGGCCATGGTGGACTGTGTGGATCAGGGTGTGGGCCGAGTCATGCAGACGCTTGATGAACTGAAACTGCGTGATGACACGCTGGTGATCTTTCTCAACGACAACGGGGCGAGTCCGAATGATCGCGTGCGCCGCGGGGAGTTCGGGACGCCGGGCACCACATGGAATGTCGGCCTCGGCTGGGCGCATCTCTCCAGCACGCCGTTTAAATATTACAAGCGCACGCAGCACAGTGGCGGCGTGACCACGCCCTTCATCGCGCATTGGCCAGCGGCTATCAAACCGCGCGCCGCCTTTGAAGACCAGCCCTGCCAAGTCGCGGATTTACTGCCCACACTCATTGATGTGGCAGGCGGCAGCTACCCGGCGGACTTCGGTGGCAAGCAACAACCGCCACTGCCGGGACGATCATTCGCGCCCATCCTCACTCGGGGTGAAACTCTGCCGCCACGCACACTGCACTTCGCGTTATTCAATAACCTCGCGCTCATTCATGACGGGTGGAAGATCGTCACTGCTTACAGTCAGCCGTGGCAGCTCTATGATTTGAAAAACGACCGCACCGAGACGCTTGACCTAGCACATGAGCGCCCTGAAAAACTCGCGGAATTGCTCGCACTGCAAAAAAACTTTTACACCTTGAAGATGTCCGCCTGCGCCTCGCCGAGGGTGAGCGTGAACCCGAGTATGCGCCGCCCTTTAAGCCTGATGGATCACGCGGCCCAGGGGCCAATGAAGACGTGTCAGATGAAGCGTATGCCATGCAGCTCATCAAGGCCCGCGCAGAAGGACGACAGCTCACCGAAGCAGAAGCCGCTGCTTTAAAAGCAAAGATCGCTACCGAGAAGACACCGAAAAAGAAGAAGAAAGCTAAAAAATGAAACCAATTTCACCCACCCTAAATCTCCCTCTCGTTTGCAGTGTTCTCGGCTGCTTATTGACTCTCGCCACGGCCTCAGCAGCGCAGACTTCAGGCACCTGGAAGTGGCTGTGGAATGATGCCCCCCAATCGGGATCGGGTGCGCGACTGAAGAAGGATTTCGAACTCGCTGATGCTGCGGTGAAGGAAGCGGTGCTGCGTGTGGACTGCGACAATGGCGCGAAGGTCTTTCTCAACGGAGAACTCGTGGCAACAAATCTCGATTGGCAGAAGCCAACCACGGCTGATGTGAAAAAGGTGCTTCGTGCTGGGAAGAATGAGATGCTCGTGGAGGCCACGAACAAAGGGGCTGCGGCGGCTTTCGTCGCATCGCTCACGCTGAAGCTTAATGATAACATGGAGCGCGTCATTTTGACGGATGCCTCATGGTCTGCTGCTGCGCTTGGAGGCGAGGACTGGAAGCCTGCTAAAGTGGTTGCTGATTATGGAGCCAGGCCGTGGGGCGATGTCTTTGGCAAGCGGGATGATTCGGCGCCGTTATCAGTGACAAAAGAAGAGCGGAAAGGAAAGCCGAAGGCACGGGGACCAGTTTCGACCACACCGGAAGAGGTCGCTCAGCCTG
>JAPLUM010000152.1 GCA_026397605.1 Verrucomicrobiota bacterium
GTGATTTAGATTTAACATAGGGCCGCAGGATCGTCCGCCTGCGGCCCCACACCGACCTAATTTACACCCCGCGCCAAAAGCCCCCGATGCCACCCACGACCCTCGAACCTGATGACTCCCGCGAAGCGGCTTCGTTCAACACAGCGCCAGACTGTGACTTGCGCCGGCAGTGATCGCTACCACGGACTTGCCAAAGAGGGCACCTCGGCTCCGCACTACTGGTTTGGGGACATCACCATACGAGTTGATGTTTCCGAGCCCCAATTGACCATCGTCATTGACACCCAAGGCCAGGATCTCGCCATCCGACAGCTGCGCCAAGCAGTGCGAGCCGCCTGCCGCGATGGCAACCACCTTCCTTCCCCGCCACGGGACGTAATCCAAGAGATCCTTCGGCACATTGGATGCTAGGCTGTCATTGATTCGGCCCCAGTACGCCACCGTACCGTCAGAGCACAGTGCCAAGCTGAAGGTATCACCCGCTGCCACGGCGATCACGCTGCGGTCCTGCAGCCAGGTTCCGGGGGGCGTGTAAACGGCGACTGGTTCAGATTGATCACCGCCAGCATAGCCGAGCTGACCCACATGATTTCTGCCCCAGGAATAGACTTTGCCATCGGTGCAAAGCGCCAGGGTGTGCTGACCGCCGCGGGCAATCTGCGCCACAGTCTTGCCAGCCAGCACTCCGGTGTTCACCGTTGCCGCAGGTGATCCGCGGCCGATGTCGGTGCCATCGCCGATCTGACCGTATTGATTCCACCCCCACGCCGCTGGCACCGAATCACGCCACAGCAGCACGACGTCGTTGCCATCACCCCCGTAGTACCAGATCACGTATGAATATGTTTTGCCCCCGAACGTCATGTTCACCACGGAACCGTTGGGCGCATTGCTAAGGCTGCCGTTGGTCAGTTTTGAACCCGTATTGCGGATCACGGTTAAATCGGTTCCCAGCGACGGTGCAAAACCAAGAGTGAGGTTCAGTATGGCTCCCACGCCAGGGTTGATCTCGCCGATCGTCAGGGGCACATCGCTACTCGTAGCATAATTCCAAGTGACATCGGGGATCTGGGTCGAAAAGGTGCCCACCGACGTGTAGCCGGTGCCGGATTCGTTCTTGGCATAAGCCACATAAGAGTAATCCGTGGCAGGCAGGAGCCCGCTGAAATCCAGCGTAAAAAGACCCAAAGTGCCTGGATATGTCTTCTTTATCACTTCTGCCGGGACTGTTGTTTCATCGTTATTGAAACGAGGAACTGCAATGTCAGCAGTGCGTGCAAGCAGCACCCCGCGCCCCGTCACGTCAGAACCATTGTCGCGGATCACGTTCGCGCCCAGCCTGACGCTGGTAGTTGTCAGAGCGTCGATTGTCGCGTTTTCAACGTCTGGTGTAGCCGGGCTCGTCTCGAACTGGCTGAAGGTCGAGTAAGCCGTGCCCGTATCCGTGATGACATAGCCCGCATAAGCGTAATTGGTGACCACGTCCAGCCCAGAGGCGATGGCGGTGAATGGCAAATCCACGGTGTTTTCCGAGGGAAATTTCAGCACATTTTCCTCGCCGATCGTTGGCGTCGAGTCTTCCGAGGACTTGGCTAGGACCACGCCGCGCTCGCCGAGGTCCACACGGTCTGGAGCGGTGATTTTTCCTTCCGTGAAGGTGGCTCCATAGGCGGGTCGATTTTTTGCATTAGGCAGGTCAACCTTGGGGGGGAGGGTGGTTAGCACAGAATTCACGCCTGCGTAGCCGGAACCAAGTTGGGTCACCCTTGTGGCCGCCAGTCCATTGTCCCAGCCCTCACGGCTTACGGCGCTAGGAAAGTATCTTGAGGAGATATCGCCGCCCCAAACCACTACAGTTCCGTCGGAACACAATGCCAAGCTGACACCACTGCCCGCAGCCACGGCGGTCACCCTTTTGCCAGCAAGAGCACCCCCGCTACCCGTGAACACTCTGACCGGAAACACTGATGGGGTGTTACTCCAACTTCCAATGCCCAACTGGCCATCAATATTGTTTCCCCATGCCACGATGCTTCCATCAAAGCACAGCGCCAGATTATGGCTTTCACCTGCAGCGATGCTGACGACAGCTTTGCCATTGAGGGCGCTCGATCCAAGGCTCTGGACTTCATAGGGAACATGGCGCCCATTTGAAACACCAAACTCAACCAGCGTGCCATCTGTGCAAAGTGCCAAGCTATGAAGAGCTCCTGCAGAGATCGCCCTCACCTTTCTCCCCGCTAGGGCGCTGCCCGGATGGCGGTCAACTAACACTGGCCCAGCACTCGATATCGTGGTTTTGTTGCCCAGTTGACCATACGAATTCGAGCCCCAGGCCACCAGCGAACCGTCCGTGCAAAGCGCGAGGCTATGTGACCCACCTCCGGCGATAGCGATCACTTTTCGGCCATTCAGGGCGCTGCCAGCGGTCGAATCCACTTTCAATGGCCTCGAAACGATAGACTGCGAAATGTCAGAGCCAAGTTGCCCGAACGTGTTGTCTCCCCAAGCGGCGACCGTTCCATCATCACACAGTGCCAAGCTGTGGTATCCACCTGCTGCCACGGCCACGACCCGCTTGCCGACCAAATCGCTAGCTGAGAAATCGACCTCTACGGGTGTGCTGCTGGGGATGTTCTTTGCGTCGCCGAGCTGGCCTTTTTCGCCCGCGCCCCAGGCCGCCACGGTGCCATCCGAGCATAGCGCCAGCGTGTGGTCTAATCCACGTGCCAGCTGCACGATGTGTTTGCCTGCCAACGCACCTTGCATACTCACTGCCATGGGAACCGCCGCCTCCTGCTGTCCCCACATCACGGGACGCGTGTCCTGCCACCGCAGCACGAGGTCATTGCCATCACCCCCGAAATAGGTGGCCACATATGAGAACTCCTTCTCTCCAAAGTTCAGCTGCCATTTCGTTCCCTCCGCCAGGTTTTTAAAGGCGCCCTGGATCGGGTTGCTGCCAGTGTTGCTAATCAATATCAGATCTGCTCCTGCTGGCGGGTAGCCCGCGAGTGCCACGAATCCCACGTCATGATTTCC
>JAPLUM010000288.1 GCA_026397605.1 Verrucomicrobiota bacterium
CAGGAGTCCTGCCTGAATCAGCGGCCCGTCAGATTTTGATTCAGAGCAGGCGATTCCCAGACCTGAATCGTGCCGCACTGCATCTGCCGTTCAATGCACCCAGACTCATCACTCAGGCCTTTGCGGGTAAAATCACGCATCGTGGCAAGTGGCAGCATGCCTTGGACTTTGAAGCTGAGGAAAAAGGGGAACGCCACAGCGGCTCCGGCTCTGAGCTGACGGACTTTCACATCTATGACACACCCGTCCTAGCGCCCTGCTCAGGCGTTGTGACTTATGTGGAAAACAAGGTGCCAGACAATGATCCAGGCCAAAATAATCCGGATAAAAACTGGGGCAATACCGTCATCCTCTACAGTGATGCATGCTGGTATGTGCTCATGGCGCACTTCAAGCAAGATGGTGTGATCGTCACGGCTGGGCAACGCGTGACACAGGGTCAATTGCTCGGCTACTGCGGCAATAGCGGACGCTCACCAGTGCCGCATCTGCATCTAAACATTCAGGCCACGGGCTATCTCGGCGCACCTACTTTGCCTTTCTGCCTCAAGCATTACATCGAAGACAGCCCCACGGAAGGAGCCGTCTATCATACCTCAGGTGTGCCAGAGCTAGGCGCGCTGGTGCGGCCTGCGACTCCGAATCCTGCGCTGAGTGAGGCGCTCTACAGCTGGCTTCCGGGCGAGTATCGCTATCGCATCACTGGTGAACGTGGTCATACGCATGAGGAAACGCTTCGCTTGGACTTTGATGAGCAGGGCCGTTACCGCCTGCGCTCCCGCCGCTATGGGGCTCAGCTCACCGCTTTCATCAGTCAGGATGTATTTTACTGCACCGACTTCACTGGATCGGGTAAGAGCCTGCTGGCAAACATCGCCACAGGCCTATCCCGTGTACCTTGCATCAGCGATAGTGGAGTAAGATGGAAGGACTCCGTGAGCAGTGTGCCTTTCCACCTGCTGGCTGGACGCTGGCTACGCGATCTGACGGAACCTTTCTTTGGCCCCTTCCTCATGCAGTATCGCTACCGATTCGAAAACGAGGCCAGCGGCTTTATCGTCATGGCCCAGGCGATGGATGCGCAAGGGCCTAGCCATTCCGCTCGGGAAGTAGTCTGCGGCTTGCAGGCGCGACGCGGAATCGTGCGACTGGAAGCTCGGCTACACAATGATCGGACGATCAAAGCAGAACTCATCGACTATCAGCCAGCGAACTCATGAGGTGGAGCATTTTTTTCAGTCTATGCCTGAGCTTCAGCGTGCATCTTCAGGCTGAGGATGAGGCGCTGCTGCTCCTGCCAAAACTCGACAGCGCAGATGCTGCCCCATTGATCCTCGGCACGCCCTTCGCCGAAGAAGCTTACTGGAAATCTGCCCTGGCCATGCCACCAACGTTTCGGCTGCATGGTGTGTTTAATGTGAACACGACGAATCAGTTCATCACCAACTACGGCCTGATTTTAGAGAATCAGGGACTCATGATCCAGCCCAGCCTGCTGCTCACCACACACCTTTATGCCAAGCGCACCAGTTGGGTCAGTGAAGTGGTCATGACACTCGGTGGCTGGAGCAGCTGGCACACGCGCCCAGGCGGCACCGAGCCTGGACACTGGCGTGAGCTGGATCTCTATGGCGGCCTTACTTTCACCATGGCGCGAGATTGGAAGTTGAGCGTTTTTTATTCCTCTTACCTGAGCCAGACAGCCTCCTTTCCCACGGCCTGGGATCTCGCGATCGCGCTGAATCTGGATGATAGCCGCTGGTTGAAAACGTATGCGCTGCACCCGTTCATCGAGTTCCGACGCCAGACTGAGGGGCGGAATAATGTGAGCTTTGTGGATGCTAATACGGATGAAAGTTACCTTTTCAAAGTGGGAATCGCGCCAGCGTATGTTTTCAAAAATGGGTTCAAGCTGGAACTGCCCCTCTTTACCACCTTGGCGCCCAAGGCTTTTTACCAGCGGTCCAATGGAGACGCAGCCAGTGGAGGAGTGGCGTTTATAAGCACAGCCCTGCGCGCCTCCATGCCGCTGCGTCATCTGTCCACCGCGCGGACGCATTGGTCCATTTACGGGGCCGTTCAGTATTATCACTTGATGAATGAAGGGCTGCTGGAAACGAATGCGGCGCTGAATAACTCAACTCAACGCCAGCAGGACATCTTCCAGTTTCATGCCGGGCTGACCCTGAGTTTTTAGCAGACTACAGACTGTCTTTCCTCTGTATTGACGGTATATTTACAAAAAAGCCGACAATCTTCATCCTATCTTAACCTGCGTTTGTCATACTGGAGTCAAATCTCATCCTTACTTATGAATCGTTTGCTCATTCTTGCCGCATCCATCGCCAGCTTTGGGATGCCCCTTTTTGCGGCGACCATCAATTGGTCAGAAACCAATAATCACGGACTCAGTCTGGCCAATGGCAGTGAGGTTCCAGTGGGTTCTTTGGTGCGTTTGGGTTGGTTTAGAAATGCCACTACCGACACCCAACTCACGGTGTCAGAAATTCAGGCCATCGCCAGTAATCCTACCAACCTGAATTCTAACTTTGTGGAAGCGGCCAGTAGCACGATTGGCACTGGCTTTACCGGCAGCGTGGCAGGGCACTTCGCCGCAGCCAGCTCGGCAGATACTGGCAGCACTGGGCTGAATCTTGAGGGCAAACAGATGTTCCTTTGGATTCTGAATGCGGCCAGCCTAGGTGCCGCTAGTCAGCAGGCCATCATCTCCTGGGACGTCACGGATACGACAACCAATCCTGATGGCACGCCTGATACACCGGGCACGCGCTGGAAGTTCCCAGTTCAGAATCCACCTGGCGTGACCACGGTGGATCTCACCGACCTCACCACTGGCACCAGCAGTCTAGCGGCTGGTGCGCGTGTCATCGTCGGCACCTTTCCGACCGGCACTTCAACGACGACTTCGAATACCAACTTTGGCCTCGTCGAGATTGCCAGCGTCCCCTCCATCACCTCGACCTTACCAGGTGCGGTACTGTCCACTTCCTACTCGCAGACTTTTGCAGCTACGGGTGGCACGGGGCCGTACACCTACATTGTCAGTGGCGGTGCCCTACCTGATGGCCTGACTTTAAGCACAGAAGGCCTGCTGTCAGGAACACCGACTAGCGCTGGCAGCTTTACTTTCAGTATTCAGGCTCAGGATACCCTGATGGTGAATGGCACACGCAGCTACACTTTCATCGTCGCTAGCACAGCTCTAGCCATCACCACTAGCGCCACACTGCCCGCAGGGACGCAAGGGGGCGCGTATTCACAAGCTCTGGCTGGAAGCGGCGGCACCGCAGGCTACACTTGGTCTGTGACCAGCGGCTCACTGCCGGGCGGAATTTCCCTCAGCAGCGCTGGTGTACTTAGCGGCACGCCGTCCGCGCCAAGCAGTTCCAGCTTCACGGTGCGCCTCGCCGATAGCGGTGGGCTGACAAGTAGCTTGACCATGAGCTTGCAGATCCAGGCATCTCCGATTGTGATCCAAAATGCCGCCACAATGCCTGAGGCCGTGGTCGGCATCGACATTGGGCAAAGCTTCACTGCTTCAGGTGGCACTGCGCCTTATACTTGGACCTTAGCCACAGGCATTACGCTCGGCACCACGGGTGTGCTCACGGGAAAACCGACCGCAGCAGGCACCTCGACCTTTACCGTCCGTGTGACAGATGCAGCCAGCCTGACACTAACCAAAGCCATGACCATCACCGTGCAGGCCACCTTAGCGCTACCTGTCGTGACTCCGCCAAATTTTGCTAATACGGCGGTGAGCGCAAGCTTCAGCCACACACTGAGTGCTAGCTTTTATCCGCGCAGCTTCACCGTCAGCGGACTGCCCACAGGACTCACCTTAGACACAACTAAACGCATCATCCAAGGCAAACCCACAACGTCCGGCACCTACACAGTACGCATCAGTGCAACGAACGCCAAAGGCACCGGGGCTACCATCAGCGCCACTCTGCGAGTGCAGGCACTGACCACCAATGCTGTCGGCACTTTCCTGGGTATCCTTGCGCGAGAAAACATTGTGACCGGCGGTCTCGGTGGCCGCATTGATCTGACCACCGCCACGACTGGCAGCTTCACGGCTAAGGTACTCATCGGCTCGACAACTTACTCCACGACGAGCAGCCTGACCACCGCGATCAATGCCTTCCCGCAAGTCATCACCACCATCTCACGCGGTACCAAGCTGCCTGCACTGCGACTAGCTTTGACGATCAATACGACGACGAACACACTCACCGGCACCGTCTCAGCGACCGTCAACAATATCTCTCGTGACACGACTGTCGATGGCTGGCGTCAGACCTGGAATACCCTCACCAATCCAGCATCCGACCAAGCAGGCTATTACACCGCAGGGCTGGACCTTTCTGCCAGCAATACCCAAATCATCACGGGTGATAACATCCCTCAAGGCACTGGCTATGTGGCCTTCACCATCGCCACAGATGGCAAGCTAACGGTGGCTGGAAAAACCGCTGACAATAGCACCATCACCACAGCGGGTTTTATGGGGCCAACCGGACAGATTGCCGTGCATCAGGCACTCTATACAAACCTCGGATCCGTGGTGGGTAAAATGTCCTTAGCGACAGATCCTGATGGCTTGTTCTATGAAAACATCATCACCGGCAGCCTCAGCTGGACAAAGCCACTAAACACCAAAGTCTTCACTTATGCCGCTGGCTTCACCGATCTGAAGCTGGATGCCTATGGCAAATACATGGCAGCCAACACCAAAGGCATCGTGCTAGGCCTACCTGACACAGGTGCTTTTGCCCTGAGCTTCAGTGAAGGCGGCCTGTCTCAGTTCCTGCAAAATCCATCCATCCCCAATGCCAACTTCACGGAAGCTCTGAAACCTGTGCTACCGACCAATCCGACCAAAACAACACTCACAATCTCGACAACAACAGGCGTAGTAACAGGTGGCTTTACCCTAGTGAATGGCACACTGACCCGCGCCACAAAATTCTATGGGGCGATCATCCGCACACCAGCTGGCACGACTCGCGCTCTTGGCTTCTTCTTGCTCAAACAGATCCCCACAGGCCTAGAAACAAGCGCCACAGCTCGTGAGCTATCAGGCCAAATGATCATCGATGACCTTTAACCAGCAGCCTCTATGATTTCACTCCCCACACGACTGCTCCTCCCCGCACTGCTTTTGACCAGCCTGCTCCAGGCTCAAGTCTCTAGCACCAGCAACATCGTAGGCTTCACCACTGTGCCGATTGAAGGCAACCCTAGCGGCACGCGACTCAATCTGAACTCACTGTCTCTGACGACTAACATCGACTATCAGAGCGCAGCCACGAGCCTCGGTACCAACACCATCATCGACAGCACAGGCAGCTGGGCCGACGACGCTTTCAATGGCAGCAACGGTGCCTATTATCTAGAGATCGTGACCAGCGCCGGATCTGCCACCGGTCCAGGAGTAGGCAACACTTACCGCATAAGCGACACGAGCACAGCCCCAGCCACCATTACCTTAAACGAGCCATTAGCGCCGGGTGTCAGCCTTCCCCTCACCTATCGAGTGCGGAAATACTGGACATTGGCCAGCGTCTTCGGAGCCACTAATTCTTCAGGGCTGCAAGGTGGCACCCAAACTTCAGCCGATCAGATCCTGCTGTGGAACGGCAATCGCCACCAGACCTTTTATTATCAGACAAGCGGCATCGGCGGCACTGGCTGGAGGCAGACAGGAGATCAGCACACAGATGCAAGCAGCACGCTGATCGAGCCAACGGCAGGCGTCGTCGTCAAGCGCGGACAATCCAGCACGCTCAATGTCATCATCAGCGGTGCCTTAAAAACTGGGCAAACAACCGTGTCGGTGAATCAAGGTTACAACTACATCGGCAATCCCTTTGGTGCCGACATGACGCTAGCCAGCAGCGGGCTCTTCACAGGCGACAACGCCACCGGCATAGCCGCAGGCACCGATGCCGCCAGTTCCGACCAAGTGCAGCTCTGGAATGGCAGCGCCTATATCACCTATTACTACAACAGCACCTCTGGCGGCTGGCGCAGCGCCACCGATCCCTCGATCAATGCAGGAACAACCAGCATTCCTTACGGATCGAGCTTCATCATCCGCAGACTCAGCAGCAGCAGCTTTTCATGGAAGATGCCACAGCACCCATCGTCGCTTTAATGACGAATGACTAAAACCTAATGACGAAATAAATGCCCGCAAGAATCTGATGGGCCAGCCACCTTCGTCATTGGTGCTTCGCCATTTTCCCCTGGGCCATCTCAAATGGCCCGAGCGCCACAGACTTCCCATCTCAAACATTGAAGCGCTCAAAAATGGAAAAGCACCGCCTGCGCAAAGCGGGCGGTGCCTGTGTTTGGGGTGAATTGGCTTACAGGGTATTCATGAAATCAAGCAACTGCTGGCGCTGCATGAGGCTGAGTTTGGTGTAGCGGATTTTAGAGGCGCTACCTTCGCCATCATGGGCGCGGATAGCGGCATCCAATGTCGGGGCACGGCCATCATGCAGATAGGGGGCACTGACACGAATGCCCCAGAGAGGGGGTGTTTTAAAGTCGCGCGGGCCGGCATCTCCCTGGACGATACCGTCCGCTAAAATGCACATATCATTCAGCAAGAGATCTGAATAGAGATCGACAGCTTTTTGATTCAAGGCACCGATCTCACTGCTCCCTGTAAACATGCGCGGTGTGTGACACACGGCACAACCGGTGGACTGGAATACGGTCTTGCCTGCGGTTGCTGAGGCTGACATTGGCTGTGGACGTAAGGGTGCCAAAAAGCGCATGAAATCTGCAGAGTGGTCAATGTCTGCCTTCCCAGTCTCAGGATCGGTCGTGTCTTCAGGGTCTGCCACTTCATCAAAGGCTGCTAAGACATCAGCCTTACCATTGGGTGCGTTTTCTGTCGGAAAAAACCGATTCGTGACGCCCATCTCATTGACATAGGCATCGGCTGAAAAGGCTAGCAGAGTCGCCTGCTGGGCCTTCCAGCCAAAGCGGCCTACCATTATTTGGCCTGAGACGACATCTGTGACCATGTGAGCTTTGCCTTTGACCCCATCAGGCTTGCCGCTGCGCACGCCTGCTAGGATGGTCGCCTCGGGAATGGCTTCCACAAGACCTAGACCGAATAGCGGCGTGGTCTGCCTGCGGCTGACGATATTGGCTTCTCTGGGCACAAACTCGCGTGCAGCTGGATCTATGGATAGGGCCTGTAGCAGAGATCCACCCAGGCTGTCCAGTGAATCAAAGACGCCTTTATTCACGCGACCAAAGCGAGTCACCGTGATCGTACTGGCTCCGCCTACACCGCCTTGGAGATGGCAGGTGACGCAGGAGCTTTCATTGAAGATGGGCCCTAGTCCGCCTTCTGCGTCCTCGGCATTCGTGAATTCTTCAAAGCCATCTGAAAAGGCCATCAATAAATCAGCCGTCAGGCCCGGCAGAGGATCACTAGGACTTGCCGGTCCAGGCTTTGGAGCCATAGGCCGGTGTGAAGGGCGCTGGCGCATGGCTGGGTGTTGTTGGTTCGAATGTTGCTGCGGACCGTGTGGTGGTGGTGCAGAGGGTGCCTGAGCCAGGCTGAGGCCTGTAGATGCCAAGGCTAGGAGCACTTGGTGAATGAGTGGATTCGTTTTCATGGCTTGGTTTTGTTTATGGATTGTGGAGGATTCATTTCCCCTTAATCACAGCAAAACTTCTCACGGGCTTGTTAACGGATTGTGTTGGAAAACCCTGAATTTTGTTAAGCTAAGGTAAATCTAGATCAGGGATTGTGCCGCCCCCAGGTTTGCACACTTCAACAAACCCATTGGCCAATGATTAATCCTTAAGATCAGCCAGCAGCGCAAATGCAGAAAGCCCATGTGCATAGCCGAGCAGGTCGAGAATAAGTAATAAGCAGCCAGTCTCGCTGTTTGATTTGGCAGCTATATAAGATTTAATCCTCTCATTACCAACGTTTTATATTCCAATTTCCCAAACGACTGATTCGGAGCGGCGTCCTCATTTCAAGCTGAGGTGAGGATTTTTAAACCGCTTATGTGCGCTTATTTACGCTAATCTCAGAACCAGAAAACAGAGCTGCTAGGAGGGCTTTTTATGAGCGTCTTTTAGCGGCCATTAGCGGTTTAAAATCTGATTG
>JAPLUM010000067.1 GCA_026397605.1 Verrucomicrobiota bacterium
TTGAGCACGCCTTTGTCCAGTGGGCTGCCCCACTGCTGCGTGATACTATCGCCCACGAGCAAAACATCGCATGGCCCCGGATTCGCCTTCACATAATCCACGAGCTTCTCATGCGTATCGAGCCAACTTGTGCCGCCCCAATGCCCCGCGCTGGGCACTTGCGGCCAGAGCTGCGGCAGGTGCTTGTTCGATTCACGACCCGGTCGGCGATCGTGCTCCGGTTTATCGATGACATAGGCCCGCTCCTCAGCCGTGAGCGGCCAGCCGGTCTTTTGCGGCTCAGCGGTGACGTGGGGGTAATCGAGGGCGGCTGCAGTGGAGGCCACGAGGAGAAGGAAAGTGAAACGGATCATCTGGGTAAATACGGAGAGGTGTGCTGACACTCGACACGGTTTTATCGACAGGAGAATGAGAGGAATCAGATTCTTTTGCCCCCATTACCCTGTCGAATTCTTCACCGCTGCACGATGCGCACAGGTAAGCTCGGCTGAGTTTTAAGCGTGAGTTTCACGTCATCGGCAAAGAGGCTTTCGAGTTTGGCCGGGCGGAGATTCGGTCGTGCGGCGATCTGGATGACGGCGAAGTCGGCTTCTGCAGGAACGAGGCACTTGGCGGTGAGGGTGCGGGTGCCTTTCGCATCTGTGCCGAGCGTGGTGACTTGGGCGCTGCCGCTGGAAAGAGTGTCAGTAATGCTCTGTGGCCAGGATTGATGCAGGCTTGCGGGATCACCTTTGAAGAGGTAGAGCTGGCAGAAGAAGGTGACGGATGGCTTCGTATTGTGAGGGCGTGCGTCGAGGAAGTTTGAGCTGAGTTCGAGCACCGAGTCGCCCTCCTGACTGAGCAAGTGGCGCAGCGGACGGAGATCGACGAGCTGGAAGACATCGCAGGAGATGGCGCGAGCGTTCGGATCGTTTGAATCGCTCCCGGTGGCGATGAAGCGGAGTTTGCCGTCAGCGATGATGGCTTCATCGCCGCTCCAGACGCCGGTTTGGTGGGGGAAGCTACGATCGAGGCGGGGGTCACCGAAGCTGCCGTTGATGAGGGAGAAGAGCCGCTCGGTGGTGGCTTTGGGTGCGGAGATGGCCCAGACTAGAGAGGCGCTGAAGAGGCCGATGGCGAGGCCTGCGGCCATGGATGCGATGGGGCGGGTGATCCAGGTGATGCGCTTCTTTTCCGGAGTGTGGCTGAAGCCGCAGCTACTTTGGAAAGCCTCTTGGCGGAAACGATCATGCAGGGCCATCGAGCGCAGTTGAGTCTCGGCAAAGAGTTGGCGTTTCGTGGGATCGCCACGCATCACGACTTCAAGTGTGGCGATCTCTTCGGGCGTGAGGACGCCGTCTTGATAGCGCATGGCCTTGGCGAGGAAATCGGTGTCGTTCATGAGGCGGATTCGGTTTGAAGGCGAGTGCGGATGCAGTCGCCGAGGGCTTTGTGCAGGCGGGCGAGGGCTTGATAGACGGTTTCGATCTTGCGGCCCATGATCGCGGCCACCTCGGTGCAATTACGGCGCTCGAAGTAGCGCAGGCGGAGCAGTTCGCGGTTGTTTGGCGTGATCTGCTCGATGCATTGCCCCAGCGCCTCTTGCATGGCATCCGCTCGGCTTTTCTCCGGCCATTCAGCAGCAAGCATGGCAAGCATTTCATCGCTCAGACCGAGGTAGCGGCCATCACGTGCCCGTAGGATATCGATGGAGCGGTTTTTGCCCGTGAGACGCGTCCAGTTCATGAGATGCGCAGGCGTCTCAAAGGTCTCCGCCCGTGCCACGGCCTTCACGCAAACCTCTTGGAATACATCCTCCGCCAGATGGAAATCCCGCGTCACACTGGCAAAGAACGCCGTGAGCGGCATTCGCTCAGCGAGCAAGGTAGCGGCAATGGTTTCGGGGTTCAGCATGGTCTTTCATCAAGGATACGATGAGACGAGCTAAATCTCGACAGGGTTCGATTTTGCTGTCGCGTTTAAAGAGCTGTGATTTTAGCGTTCAGCGAGTCATAGCCAAGTTTGCGATCAAAGGTGGCTTCATGCTCCATGCGTTCTTCGGCTTTGAGGATGGAGATGCTTTTGACGCGCTCGCAGCAGATTTTTAAAAGGGACCTGAGGATGAGTCGTGCATGGGGGGCACCGAGGCAGAGGTGGGTGCCGAAGCCGAAGGAGATGTGCGGGTTGGGTTTGCGGTCGAGACGGATCTCTTGCGGGGCAGGGAAGGCTGCTTCATCGAAGTTGGCAGAGGCCCAGGCAAGGGAGATGCGCTCGCCAGCTTTGACGGTGACGCCATTCACGTCCGTATCGGCGGGGCAGACGCGACCGATGTGGGTGAGCGGCATGAAGACGCGGAAAAATTCCTCGCTGGCTAAGGTGATACGCTTCGGGTCGGCGCGCAGGTATTCAAGTGCTTCAGGATGCTCGGCCATATGTCCTAGGGCACAGGAAATGGTGTGGATGATCGTATCACGACCACCCGCAAAGGCAAGATTGGCAAAGCCCATGCATTCTTCGCGGGTCAGTTTGCGGCCTTGGTAATCTGCTTGGGTCAATGCGCTGAAGAAGTCGGTTCCAGGATTGGCCTCGGCGTGGTCGAAGGCTGCGTGAAGGTAGTCTTCCAAGACAGAGCCTTTTTTGAACTCGCCACCGGTGACTTTAAAAACATGGATGCCCCAGCCGATCCAAGTTTCCCCTTCAGACTCTGGCACATTCAGTAAGTAGGTCAAAGCACGCGACTGCACGGGAAGAGCGAATTCATTGACGATCTCGATGGAGTCGCGCTCCAGGGCTTGAGTGATCATCCCGCTGATCAAAGACTCGACCTGGGCGATGACGGCGGGATCTTTGGCCCGCTGGAAAAAGGGCTCCACAATTTCGCGGTAGGCCGTGTGCTCAGGCGGGTTGGTTTCAATGGGGAGCTGGCGCATGGAGCGCACTTCCTCCTCCGAAGGAATCGGTACCCGGAAGGGGGCGTCGGAGCTGAAGGTCTGCCAATCCTTGGCTGCTTTGCGCACGTCTTCATGGCGCAGAATCATCGTGATGTTTTCACCATGAAAAGGGCACTGCATCACACCCGCTTCTTGGCGGGCTTGCTGGAAAGGATCTGAGAAGGCGGACATCTAGAATGAATGAGCAATGTCAGGCCATTCAGCAAGAGCACACTTTGGTCTTTTGCTGCTTCAGGGATGGATGACGTGCCTTATTCAGTCTCAGCCCACAAAGGTGCGGAAAGGGAGATTGATCCTTGGTTCGGTGATGCGCTTGGCTTTGGGGATGCTGTGCAGCCAGTGTGTCTGAGTGGTGCCTTTCATGACGAGCAGTGACCCATGTTCCAAGATGATCTCTGCCGTCTCTGCGGTGCGCTTGTGTTTGAAGCAGAATCGACGCTCTGCGCCAAAGCTTACCGAGGCGATGGCGGTGTTGCGACCGAGAGATTTTTCATCGTCGCTGTGCCAGGCCATGCCTTGATCTCCATGCTCATAGAGATTGAGCAGGCAGGAATTAAAGGTGGCACCACAATGATGCTCCACCTTGTCCTTTAAGCGTATCAGCGTCTCATTCCAAGGCAGCGAGTGCCGTGTGATGCCTGAGTAGGTATAAGCAAACTGTGAGTCGCCATACCAGGCCACCTTGCGTGCAGTGACGATGTTCTTTCCAAAAATGATGGCTTCATCATGCTGCCAGGGCACTTCATTCAGCAGTGTCGTGGTGTAGTGATCAACTTCGGATAGCGCAAAAATAGGCCCGTGATAATTCACGGTGCCATCTGATGGCAGGAGATTTCTGCTGGGATCAGGGGGGAAGAGATCCATGGTATCATTTCTTTTTCAATCCAAGCTCACCATAACGGATGGAGAGTGGTTTGTTGGACCATCTGCATTTAGTGAGAATGTGTTAAAGATTGATGAAAACGAAGTCAAAGACTGCAATTACTTTGTTCCAGTGATCTCGCCGAGATAGTCGAAAAAGGCACGTTTGCGTGCGGAGGAGATACCTCAGTTTACGGGTGGGGATTGGTAGCCTTCTTCGAGGGACTCACCTTTGCGGCGGTAGTCGAACCAACCCCAGGAAACGTGGTCGGCGATAGCGGCAGCGAAGTTGTTAGCGGGTTGATCAAAGTTCTCGTGATCGTCCTCATTGAAGAGGATGGGCATGGGTTTGGAGCCAGCCACAGCGCGGGTCTGTTTGATCATCTCGGTGATGCGGGCAGGATCTTCGACGCGATTGCCATGGAGCAAAAGGAAGTCGGAGGTACGAACGACATTTTCTTTTGGGATAGAGCCTCCACCGTAGCTGGTTCCGACAAGTAAATGCCGACCATCGCGCTCAGTATTGTGCACACGTTCGATGAGTTCATGAATACGATTTGGACGCAAGATGTCGTGATCGTAGGCCTTCACATTGGTTTCATTATTCACCTCGACGAGGACGTTTTTCCAACCTCCAGTGAGCAGCCAATTCGTCGCTTCATCCGTGGCATGGATGACGGCGGCTTCGTCTTTGAGATGCTGGTCTTGACCAAAATAAAAATAGCCAAGGATGACAGCCATGCCGTTGGCATCAGCGGCATCGAGCACGCGTTTCATGCGAGCCGCAAATTCTGGGCGAAGGCTGCCGTCTTCAGTAAATGCTCCGCTGATCCATGGCTGAGTCTTCGAGTAACCTTCGGGTGAGCCGCCTTGAAAGTTGACGGTGACAGCGAGTAATCCATGAGTTTTCCATTCCGGCATCGCCGCGATGAATTCGCTAACGTTACGTTCAGCGTCCCATTTGTGGGTGTCTGGGTAGGCCCAGCGCTTGGCACTTTCGGGGTTCAGATCGTCATAGGTGGCCTGCACCATGCGCGAGTTTAGCAGCAGGCCTTCGATGCGATGTCCCTTCCATTCGCGGCCAGCGTAGGTGGGCTTGCCATTTAGGTGGAAATCTTCGCCAACAATGCTGACGATTGTTTCTGCTGAAACGACACCTGATAAGACACAGAGAATGGTGACGAAGAGCTTCATGAATTTAGAGAATTTACTGCATCCGGTAGTAGCTGTCTGGATTGTAGAGCCAGTAAGCGTCCAGGGGATTGAGGCGGGGCAGGAGAGAGATGGGTTTTCCGCGTTCGTCTTGGGATTCGACGGCTTCTGTCGAGGGTAGTCTTCCGGGGGTATTACTGGGCTGTTGGGGTTGGCTGTTGGGGTCGCGCAGAAGAGCGGTTTCTTCTATGTCTTCGACGATGACGTCCACCCATTTGAGTTTCTGGGCATCGTCTCCAAATTCGTTCCAGTCGCCGGTGGAGGATTCGGCATACATGCGCTTGATGAATTCGTCCCGAGTGATGCCCATTTTGGTAGCGACGGGATCGGCGAGGCGTTTCCACCATTCTTCCAGTTCTTTGACGTTTTCACGGTGCTGGGTCAGGTTTCCCATCACACCGACGCTGAGCTGATGATGCAGGATGATGGCGTTCGGGTAGGCAAAGGATTTTTTGGACAGGGTAGTGATGCAGGCGGCCATGCTGGCAGCCATGGATTTCACGACGGTATAAACCGGTGCGGTGGAGCCATGCATGGCTTTGAGGATCTTGTAGCCTGCCATGACGCTGCCGCCTGGGCAGTCGTCGATCACGATGAAGATGGGCGCTTCGGGGTCGCGGTTATTGAAGTAGGAGATGCGGTCGGCGATACTGTCAGCCGTCTTGCCGGTGATGACGCCGTTTAGCGGAATGGTGCGGTCTGAAAGAACGAGCTTTGTGCCAATGAGGGGTTCTTTGGGGTAAGCGGGGGCTTTGCCGACAGCGTAGGTTCTCGACTCGCCTTCCTTTTGCTGAAGCTCCATCTGCATGGTCAGGGCGGTGGTCTTGCGGCGCACGGCATTTTCTTCTTTGCGCATGGCAAAGCCCTCAGTATCCACCTCGTTTTTAGCGATGGCAAAGTCCATCATGAGGCGCTCGTTTTTGCGGCGCAGTTCCATCATTTCTGGATCATCCTTGGAGCGGCGTTCAGCTTCGGCTAGATCCAGCTTGGCCTTCATCTCTTCCATCTGAATCTGGATCTCTGCCAGAGCGCGCTTCCTCGGAGCTAGTTTTTCGTCGAGCTTTGACTGATCCAGGGCGATCTGGGCCGCGATCCTTTCCCGCTCAGCATTGAGTTTAGCGGTTTCACTCTTGATGGCTTCCAGTGGGTCAGGCTTAGCCGGTTCTGCGGGCTTTTCTGCGGGCTTTGTTTCTGCGGGCTTCTGGGCTGCGACTTCAGCGAAAGCCAGTTGGGAAAGGAGGACCGAGGTGAAAGCGATGAAGAATGGTTTCATGAATGGATGACTATACACACAGGAGGGAGGACTTCTTCAAGTCATCCCTTGGGTTTACTCGAATTTTCCGCACTTTTTCAGTTCGCAGCGCGAATGGCTTTGACGACTGCTTCGGCCAGGACTTCTGATCCCGCTGGGATAAAATGCACATTGGCAGGCTGAATTTGCAGCTCTTTCATGCGGGGCTGCACTAGAGTGTAGAGGTCATTGATGGGGATGTTGTTGTCCTTCATCACGCGGGCTGCGGCTTCGTTATAAAGAAGGACATCTGCGTTGTTGCGATAGACTTTCATGGGCTCAGCTGGCACGGGCGTGGTGGCAGCAAAGACGAGCTTGGCCCCGGTGGCTTTGAGTTTGGCGACGATCTCACGCAGGTTTTTCTCATACACCTCGACGCTAGCTTGTGGTGGATCAGTGGCCAGATCTGAGGTCGTTTTGCCATCGGCTTTCAGGTGCTTGAGGTCATGCAGACCCCAGTTGAAATGGATGACGTCCCACTTGCCTCCGTCGATTTGGAGCCAGCGGTCGATGGATGCTATGCCAGCGGTCGTGCCACTGCAATTCTCCGGTTTGTTGTTCCGTGTCGGACGCAGAACGGTCATCTCGTCTGCCAGCTTTTTTTGCACGATGGGCGTGTAGCCGATGGAGATGGAATCACCCAGGATTAAGACACGCTTTTTAGCAGAAGTGTCCGCTGCTGATGAGAGGCTGGCGATGGTAACAAGTGTGGCCGTGATGAAGAAAAATCGTTTCATGAGGCACTCTAAAACGCTGGCACGGCACCAGACTTTCATTTGGCGCTGTTATCTTAGCCGTAACCATGTAGTCGAAATCTACTGCGGCTGGCTACGGCTCACCACTGCTGCGTCAGCCCAAACTTTTTGGGCCATCGAGTGGTGCTCATGGTTTGTTGCTGAAAGTAACCGCATCAGCCGTGACAGTGACTTTTTGGATGGCTTTCAGCGTGGTGCCTACTGGCTCGACTTTACGGTAAGGGGCTACCCATGGCCAGATCTCCATGCCAGTGATGAAACCTTCAGCGACTTCCTTGCCGGGCACTTTCACATCCACGACTTTGGCATCGATGCCTTCTGCATGGATGTAGAGGTGAAAGGTGATCTGACCATTGAGGTAGCGTTTTTTGTTTTCCCAAAATTTCACGTTATTCATGGGCAGGCTTACCTGTCCACTCACAGTGCTTTTAGCGGGGTCAAAGGACTCCAGGCGCACGAGATCTGTGTAGGTGCCGTAGCCGGTGTCAGGTGCAATCAAAACGACCGCATTGAGTTCGGAGATGCTCAGGGTCAATTCAGCGGGCTGTCCTGCTTTGGTGGCGTTGGCAAAGTCGGTGAGCTTCTTTTCTACAGCAGCACGCGCCTCTGGCGTCAGCTCGACGGGCGGTAGTTTGATCGGAGTTTCACTTGCAAAAGCTGCGATGGCTTTGTCC
>JAPLUM010000117.1 GCA_026397605.1 Verrucomicrobiota bacterium
CGCCTTATCCGCCTCTTTCAGCGCCTTTTCCAGATCCCAAGAAAGGTAGGCACCAATGCTGGCATTTTGCGTATCGATGGCCTTGGCCACATCAGTCACGATGTCACGCGGTGAGATTTCTTTGGCAAGCAAGCGCTGACGCAGCGCGGCGATGGTGGAGTTGGCAAGGGACATGGGAGAAAGTGAAAAGTGTTTAGTTTTTAGTGTTTAGTGTTTAGTTCTGATGGCTTGGTGAGTTCTTTGCTCGAACTAAACACTGAGCGCTGACTACTAAACACTGGCTTGGATGGCTGAGAGCCTTATTCCATGACCTTCGGAATCTGGAACTGATCCATGGCCCGGCGAGGCGCATTGGAGAGGGCTTCCTCCTGAGTGAAGCCTGGCATGGCGATGTCTGGGCGAATCACATCAAAGATCGGCATGGCATGAGCACTGGGCTCAGCATCCAGCTCATAACTGCTGAGTTGGTCGATATGGCCTAGGATACGATTGAGCTGACCCGCATACTGCAGGGCCTCCTCGTCAGAGAGGGCAAGGCGTGAGAGCTTAGCGATGTGGTGAATGTCGATCTGAGGGGACGGCATACCTGCTTTTTAAACCGCAGGACTCAGCGTGCAAGTGCCCCTTTCGCAAGTGCCTAGCCATGCCACCTTCACAGTACTGCCGCCAGAGCGCCCTCAAGCGGGCGGGAGCCATCTCCGCCGAGCTTCTCGTCCAAGGCCTCCAGGCGCTGAATCAAATCTGCCACATGCTTGCGCGGATACATGCCGCCAGCGGCCTCACAAAAGTGCGTGCGACAGCCAAAAGGCCGATGCGCATAAACCGTGCAACGTCCATCGCGCCCCAGAAGCGGACAGGCACCTTCGGGATGAGGCTTTAAATTTTTACGACCACTCGCACGAACACCGATGGCCAAAAACAGGGCCTCTCCACGAGTCAATAGCGGCGTCTTGCCCGTCAGGCGGAAATGACAGCAGCGTGTGCGCATCTGACAATCACGCTGAAGAGGACGATTTTCGATCTCTGCGTAAATAGCCTGGATCTCCCCTTTGAAGTCAGGGCCTGCGCTGTTTCGATCTCGAGTGGTTTTCACAGGCAATCAAATCAGGCCGCCCAGGAAACGACGATCTTTTCTCCATGCTTCTCATGGGCAGGATTCAGAGCACGCAGCTCTAACTCCAGCTTCTCTGCCGTAACCTTCGCGATGACCCAGCCATTGGGTCTGGCTTGATTAAACACGTAAGCCACAGGCGGCAGATTGATCAGGTGAATGCCGGTCGCATCGTGCATCTGGTGCTCCCAGGTATGGGTATGACCGTAAATTAAAGCTTTCACTTTTTTGTGCTTTGCCAGCACAGTGAAGAGGGCATCGCTATCTAGAAGCCCGGTTAGCTTCTTGCCTTCAGGCACCGGCCCTTGCGGATTATGATGACTCATGACGACTGTCGGCTTATCAGCAGCAGCGGACAGCGTACGATCAAGCCAACCGAGTTGCGCTTCCCCCAGCTGTCCCGGCGTTTTATTGATCTCCAAGAGCGAGTCCAAGAGCACCCAATTCATCGTCGCGCTACTCAAGACCTCCACGTGCCTTCCTTCCACCGGACGTGGATCCTGCGGGCTCGTCATCGCTGCAATGAAGTTCTTCCGATCATCGTGATTGCCAAGGGTGCAGTGCACTTGAACGGCACTCTCCCGCAGCGGAGAGATCAGATTCAAAAAAGTATCGTAGTCCCCTTGCTGGCCATCCAGATAAGCCACATCACCGTTGATCAGCACACCAAAGGGCTTTTGGCCGATTTTCAAAACCTGATTCACGCAGCGCGACAAATTTTCGCCCATGATGACACCGCGGACCTCCAGAGTCTTATCTGCGGCGATGTGGGTGTCAGAAAATAGCACCCAGGTCTCAGCATTGTCAGCCTCCTGCGCCTTTGACCAGACGGGCGCGAGCGCAGCCGCAAGGCTACCTTTGATCCAACGGCGGCGTGAAATAGAGGGAAGTGTGATCGGCATAGTCTAAAGAAATAAACGAGGTGGAGACACCAGAACATTCAAAACTTGAGAAACCGTCAAGCATTAACAGGCACAGGTGCCGTTGTGTCATTTGGACTCGGTAATGCGCGAAGTAACAGAACCATCCCAACCCCAAAAAGAAGCGCACCAAAAGCCACCATATCCCAGGGCAAATGAGTCATGGCGTTGATGCTTTCTTCACTATGACCAAACAGAGCGGCAAGCGGCAGCAACAGCTTCACACCCGTAAAGTTAAAGACACAATGGCCAATCATACACGGCGCCATTGAATCTGTCCGTAAGACAAGCCATCCTAAGAGTAACCCAATTGGCATCGCCACAAGGAATTGCCATGGATTCAGATGAAACAACCCAAAGATCAGAGCCGTCATCCAAATTGATTTTTTCGCCGAGTAATTCGCAAAAAAACCACGCAACATCCAGCCCCGGAAAAACAATTCCTCTGCAATAGGGGCGATGATGGCTAACGATAAGATGGAAAGAATAGGATCACCATGCGCCAATGATTTAAACATCTCCTCAAAGGCTTTAGGCATTGGAATAGCGGTGGATAATCGATTCAATACAAAGCTGAGTCCAACGCTACTCAAAACAATTCCAGGCAGGAGCCTCAGAGAAAAACCACGAATGGAATAAGACTCCCGCCAAGGACGCTTGCAGAGTAAAGTTCCAGCGATCATCGCGGCAGGCCAAGCAGTCAGTTGCCCGAAACCAGCTGATCATCATCTCCAATCACGCAATGCACACATTTTCACGTGAGCAGCACCGCTATCCAAGAGTGACTCCGCTAATGCTTTGCCTGCCTGCATGTCAGCCGCCTTTCCGGTGATGACAAATCCGGCAGCGGCGTTTAGCACAGCAATGTCACTCTTAGCACCTCGGATGGAGCCACTGAGGATGCCGTCGATGATTGCTGCATTGACCGTTGCGTCTCCACCGACGAGCTCAGCCAATTCAGCCTGCGCAAAGCCAAGGCTGGCAGGGTCGAGTTGCTCTTCGATCAATTGGTCGCCAACGAGCTTGCAAATGTGATTGGAACCTAAGGTGGATAGTTCATCCATGCCGCCACCCTGTGCCACTTTGCCATGGACGATCCAAGCACCCTTACGTCCTAGTGTGACGAGGATCTCCCCAAAGGTGCGGGTAAGCGTAGGGTCGAAGACTCCGATGAGTTGGTAGTCTGGTCGCGCTGGATTGAGCAGTGGGCCGAGCAGATTGAAAATGGAGCGACTCCCTTCTGCTGCGAGAATCTTCCGTGCGGCAACCACGGCTTTGAAAGCAGGGTGATACAGCGGTGCAAAAAAGAATCCCAGTCCTAGCG
This sequence comes from Verrucomicrobiota bacterium, assembly GCA_026397605.1. Taxonomy (GTDB): domain Bacteria; phylum Verrucomicrobiota; class Verrucomicrobiia; order Verrucomicrobiales; family Verrucomicrobiaceae; genus Prosthecobacter. Next base: position 3,356 of record JAPLUM010000117.1, read on the forward strand.
TCTCGATCCCGCGAGCCACTCGATCCACCGGTAGATCAATGCGAATACCCAGCGCCTCCAGGACATCTGCACCACCAGCTTTGCTCGTGACACCACGGCTGCCGTGTTTTGTCACGCAAACACCGCCTGCGGCCAAGATGAACATGGCGGTGGTGGAGACATTAAAGAGATGCAGCTTATCGCCACCCGTACCGACGACATCTAGCATTGGGCCAGGCAGTTTGCTGCGATCCAGACCAGGATCGACGGCCAGTTTCAGAAACTCCTGCACAAAGGCAGCGATCTCCTCATGAGTCTCACCTTTTTTGGCCAAGGCACGCAGGAAGTCTGCCTTCACTTCATCACCCTCATGCTCGTTCACCAAAAAGGCGGCAGCATCCCGCACTTCGGCGGGGCTGAGGCTTTGTCCAGATTGAAGGATAGAAAGAAGGTTCTGCATGGAATCGAAATTCTGCCAGACGTCAGCGCTTTTGGCAATCAGAGTCCATGAAACTTGTCGCGGTGCGATCAAACCGGGACGGTTTGTAGCACTCAAAGCGGGACAAAGGCGCGGAGCGCCTTGCGAGCCAGCGCAGCGATGCGAGCTTCTTGGCGCTGGAACACAGGATACGGCTCTGCTGGAGAGCAACCGGAGCGGTGTTTCAGTCCAGGGGTGATCCTCACCTAACGGCCCCGTGTCGCCCTTCAGGGCGGCGCGGGGTTCTTTCTTTTGCGGGTAGATCAAGCCTGGCCCAAGGCGTCAAACTCCGGGGGGTCCGGGGGGAAGACCAAATTCCTGGGCTATGTTCTATGTCATGGCCGAAAAAAATATCGCCAGCTCAGCCATCGTCATGCGCCCGACTTCGTGCGGCATCAACTCGAACTCCATCGCCTCGATCAACTCGACTCGGCTCAAGCCTGCGAGCAGTTAGGCGTGAGCAAGAGCCAGTTCCATCGTCTGCGCAGCTCCTACTTGCGCACTTATGCGAAGGGCACACCGAAGCTCTGGGAACCCCACAGCAGCGGCGGTGCGCGGCATCCTCTTTGGCCGGAGCCTGCTCAAACACTCGCCTTGAAGCTACTCAAGAGCGACCCTCCCGCCTCCTA
>JAPLUM010000829.1 GCA_026397605.1 Verrucomicrobiota bacterium
CAGGCCATCGATCTCTCGGACGTTGGTCATTTTACAGAGTGAGATCATCGCCGGGGACTCAATGTGATGCACTGCCCTAGCTCCACCACTGGCGATCATCTCCCAAACTTCGGGATCTTCCCATGGCTCTAAGGCCTCAAGGTCAGCGGCTATGCCACGACGGGATAGTGCGTTGACTGCATCGCGCATCACAGCTAGTCCGCCCTGCGCAAGAATATCCATTTTAATGAGGCCGACCGACTCGACGGCATCCATGTCCAGATGGGTCGTCGGATACCCTTTAGAGCTGATGAAGGTAGGGGTCAGTGAGTGGATGGCATCACGTGAAATGACCACGCCGCAGGGGTGCATCTTTGGGTAACGTGGGAAGCCGTCTAAAAAGGCAGCCATCTCCAGAGCGGTCTTGTAGGGTTCTTCGTGCCAGGCGTTGTCACGACATTCCTGACTCTGTTTGACGATTTCTGAGAGGTTCCTGGCGCTTGTGTGTGGAACGGTTTCTGTGAAGCGTCTTATTTGGTGTTCTGATACGCCTAAAACCTTGGCGATGTCTGCCATGGCTGATCTGCCTTGAAACGTGTTAAAGCCTCCAACTATCGCGGCGTGCTTATTTCCATAGCGACGAAAAATCAAATCAACGATGTCATCTTTGCGGTCATGAGGGAAGTCGATGTCGATGTCTGGCAGCTTATTCATGGCCATCCGTTCACGATTCAAGAACCTGCGAAAGTAGAGATCAAAGCGAATGGGACACACACCACTGATGCCAAGGCAGTAGCAGACCAATGAATCCGCAGCGCTGCCCCTCGTGATCCAATGGATTCCGATGGCGCGGCAGTCTTGAAGCAGTTCCCAGACGGCCAGAAAATATTCCTCATAGCCGACCTCGGCAATGATTCCCAACTCCTCTTCTAGCTGTGCCAAATGCAGTGACGCTTTGCCCTTGTAGCGCTGGCGCATCCCCTCAGTTGCCAGTCGATACAGCATCTCTTTCGGCGTCGATCCATCGGCTGGCTTGAAATGAGGAAACCGCAGGACTCCAAAATCGAAGGAAAACTCACACTGCTCCACAAGACGATGAGATGCTTCGATCTGCTCTGCTGAATACAACCCAGCGCGTGCAGCCACTGATTGGAAGGAGTAATCACCGCGCCTTTTCTCTGGGTGATGTTGGTTCAATCGTGTGAGCGTTCGTATGCTTTGAATGATCCCATATTTTCGCCGATCTTCAGCGGTCTTATAACGGATTTCAGGCAAGGCATGGCTGGCAGGTGTCGCCAGCAAAAGCCCTGAACTTCTCTGCCTGATATGATCTTCGGTCAGCTTTTGCAGGCTTAATAGATGGCAGAGGTTTTCATATCCCGTCGCATTTTGAACATAAGCAAAGAGGGATACCGAAGCCGTTTTTAGCTCAGCAGCGACGACGGCTTTGATACCTGCCTCATTCGCCGCCTGACAAAAGGGGACGATACCATGCAAATTTGGATCGGTGATGGCCACTGCCTTGTAGCCAGCATCCTTGGCCAATTTCACGACATCTTCGGGTGACAAAAGGGAGTCGAGAAAACTGAAGTAAGATTTGAAGTTCAGCCCCACGGTCAGCTTGTCTGGGTGAGCTGATTTCAGGGCAGGGGAGACTGGGCGAATGGACGATCTGGATCGCGCACGGATGGGTAACTCGGTTCCCCGCATGATCTGTTTGTCTCGTCTGAGCATGTCAAAGACCGGTGCCAGTTGCTGCATCTTCAGTCGTTTCTGGGCATCTGCTTCCAAGGGTAGTTCTGAGCGGAATACAGAGCCGTAGATGTGGCTCAGCTTCAGTCCAATGAGGCGAACACTCACCCGCCGGTCCCAGGCTTTCTTCAGTAGGCCAGGCAATGTTGGGAAAATGTCTTCAGCTAAATCAGCTGGCTCTTCCAGGCTCACACTCCGCGTCACATCCTGCATGTCATTGTAGCGGAGCTTCAGGGTGATCGTGCGATAGCTGCGTCTGTCCTCCCTGATTTTACCGGTGAGATCGTCTGCCATCTTATAGAGCTGCGATATGAGCACAGATTCCTCTGTCACATCACTGCTGAAGGTATGCTGCTCACTGTAAGATCTAGCAGGCTGCTTCTCGATCACCAGCGGACGGCAATCAATGCCCTGAGCATATTCACGGAGCTGGGAGCCGTAGCCGCCCACCAACAAGGCCAGCATTTCGACAGGCGTCTCAGCGACTTCGCGGATCAGGGCTAATCCTGCCGACTTCAGCGTGGCAGAGAGTTTAGGTCCGACATTGGGCAGCCAGTGATTGGGAAGTGGGGCTAAAAACTCACGTTCATGCCCCTTCGGCACCTGAATCAGGCTGGCTGGCTTGTTGAGCTTGGAGGCCACTTGGGACACGAGCTTGTTACAGGCGATGCCCTCTGAAACTGTGATCTTGAGTCGTTGAGCGATCGCTTTGCGGATCGTCTGAGCCACCTGCTCAGGTGTGCCTTTTCTCAGCCCGCTCAGATCAAAGTAGCCCTCGTCGATCGAGGTGATCTCCACGTCCGGGGTGAAGTCGAAGGCATAGCTGAACATGAAGCGACTGAACCGCTCATACTTTTCAAAATCCCCCGGCAAGACGATCAGTTTCGGACACAGTTTCCTGGCTCTTGCCGTCGGCATGGGCGTGTAGATGCCTAGTTTTCTGGCCTCGTAACTGGCAGAGGCGATGATGCCGCGTTTCTCTCCGCCGACAGCCATGGGCCGACCTCTCAGCGTCGGGTCAGCGGCTTGTTCGACTGACGCAAAGTAGGCGTCTGCATCCAGGTGGACGATCATGGCCTGCTTGCATTGCTTTTAGGCCACTTGGCGAAACAGCGCCACCATCACCCCCTGAATCACCAGTTCCTGCGCGGGGATCAGTGTCGGGTAAGCTGGGTTCTCGGCTTTTAGAAAAGGCTTGCCTCGCTGAACAAGGTAGCGCTTTAGTGTGGAATCCCCATCAATTAAGGCTGCCACAATGTCCCGATTTTTGGCCTCTTTCTCGAAGTCCAGGATGACCACATCCCCCGCATGAATGCCGGCGTTGATCATGGAGTCACCCCTGACCTTGAGGGCAAAAGTCCGCATGTTCTTGGGGATGCGCAGGCTGTCCATGTCGAACTCATCCAGCCGATCTGGCTGCGCAGGCTCAGAAACCGGATGCCCAGCCTGTATGCCACCAAGGACTAGGATATGACCGAGAAAATGTGAGAGCTTAGAGAGAGCATTCATGATGAATATGTGTTCTATTGAACAATATCCCGAGAATGCGGTTCGGCAAGTCAGTTCTTAGCCTCGATTCGAGTTTCGAGTTTCAGGTTTCACGTTCCAACTTCTTTGAATCAGGACCTTACAGAGCTATGTTGGCACACTCAAAAAAGGTGTGGGGTTCGGTGGTCGCAAATTGTTGGCTTTCATGTCATGAAACTAGAAACCTGAAACTTGAAACAGGATTTAAGGCTAAACAAAAAACAGGCTGGGATGACCCATGCCTGTTTTGTGTTTTGAAACTGACTTGCCGATTTTACATCTTCCGTTCGCTGACTTCAGCGGTGACATCGCTGAGGAAGTCGGCAATGGAGCGGACACCGAGATCGCCGCGTTTAGCATGGCGGACAGAGACTCCACCTGCAGTAGCTTCTTTCTCTCCGAGGACGAGCATGTAGGGGACTTTGTCGAGCTGTCGGGAAGTGACCGGCGAAGTGCTCGATCAGGACGCCGCAGAAGCGCTCCATGCTCCCGAAGGGTGCGCGATGGATCATGACTGGGCGGTGAGACTTATTGTCTGAGCCGATGTAGCTGAGATCAAAGCGGACGGGCAGGACGTAATCCACCTGCACGGTGCCCAGCTGCCATTCACGACCAATGACGTCTTTGATGACGAAGTCGATCTTGGGACCGTAGAAGGCGGCTTCTCCGGGCTCCTCAGTGAAGGGCACGCCGAGGGTGGCGGCGGCGGCACGGCAGGCTTCTTCAGCCTTGTCCCACTGCTCGGGATTGCCAGTGAACTTGCTGCTGTCTGGATCACGCAGACCGACACGGACGCGGTAGTCGGTCATGCCGAGGGTGTTCAGGACGATCTTCACCAGGGAAAGACAGCCGAGCACTTCTGCGGCCACTTGGTCTTCGGTACAGAAAAGGTGCGCATCATCCTGAGTGAAGCCACGGACGCGGGTCAGGCCATTGAGCTCGCCGCTCTGTTCCCAGCGATAAACGGTGCCAAATTCGGCCAGGCGCACAGGCAGCTCACGATAGCTGCGCGGTTGGCTGTCGAAGATCTTGATGTGATGCGGACAGTTCATGGGCTTCAGCATGAAGCCGTCGAGCAGCTGATCGTCTGGCAGGACGTTTTCTTCAGAGACGACTTCCTTGCCGGCACGGTCATTGAGCTGCTGACGCAATTTCGCCGAGATGCCACCGAGTCGGGCCATGACTTCACCACAGCCGCAGCCTTCATGGATGACTTTGGCAAGGTCGTCGTTCTCCACGATGGCGGCGAACTGGCTGTCTTTATAATAGGGGAAGTGACCGCTGGTTTTATACAGCGAGAGTTTGCCAATATGCGGCGTGAAGACCTGGCTGTAGCCTTGCTTGCGCAGTTCCTCACTGATGAAGTTTTGCAGCTCTTGGCGGAGGATGGCACCGTTCGGAGTCCACAGGATCAGGCCCTGGCCGACGTCCTCATCAATGTGGAAGAGCTTGAGTTCTTTGCCGAGCTTCCGGTGATCGCGCTTCTTGGCTTCTTCGAGTCTGACGAAGTGGGCTTCCAGTTCTTCTTTGGATTCAAAGGCGGTGCCATAGACGCGTTGCAGAGACGCTTTGGTCTCGTCTCCCATGTAGAAGGAGGCTGAGACAGAGGTGAGTTTGACGTTTTTGCACTTGCCACTGTAGCCGACGTGCGGACCAGCGCAGAGATCGATGAAGTCGCCATTCTGGAAGCAGGAGATCTGCTCGCCTTCAGGGATTTTGTCGATCAGATCCAGTTTGAAAATACTCGGGTTCCCTGGGCGCTCACTGAGGCCACCTAGGCGACCGCTTTCCGCCATGGCTTTGGCGTCCTCGCGTGAGATGCCTTTCCACTCGAACTTCTGGTTTTCCTTGGAGATCTTTTTCATCTCCGCTTCGATCTTTTCAAAGTCATCCGGCGTGATGCGGTGCTGCATCTGGAAGTCATAGTAAAAACCATTTTCAATCGGTGGACCGTAGGCGAACTGGGCATCAGGCCAGAGGCGCAGGATGGCTGTCGCCATGATGTGAGCACAGGAGTGGCGCAGGCGCTCGATGTCTGACATCTGGGCGCGTTGATCGAGAGTTTTGCGTTCGGTGGACATGGGTAATGGGGCGCGCATTCTGGCGCGGGATGGGCGGTGTGCAAGCTTCAGTGCCATTTCAGGCCGGAGCAATGACAGGCAAGCAGGCTTTGCTTCACCTTCTCGGGTTGCTACACTCATCCTGCGGCCGTTGTTTGTTTTTGCGCAGCTTGTTCTCCGCAGTGGACATCAGGCATCAGCTATCCATTGATAAGCCAGCTCATGTCAGAATCCCGCCCTTCCTTTGCTGCTCTCCAAAAGGCCCGCCTCTATGGCATCCTGGACCTCGGTTATGTCCTGCCTGCGGATGTGCAGGCGATGACTGAGACCCTTTGTCTGGGCGGCGTGGATCTTCTCCAGCTCAGGGCTAAAAGGCTAACGCTCCAGGAGATCGAAAAGCTTGCCCGCCTGATGCTGCCGATTACACGCGCTCATGGGGTTCCGCTGATCATCAATGACCACCTAGCCATTGCGGCAGAGATTGGCAGTGAAGGCGTGCACGTCGGCCAAGATGACGACGCGGTGGCTAAAGCACGCGCCGTGGTTGGTCCCCAGGTTTTTGTGGGAAAGTCCACGCACAGTCTGGCTCAGGCTGTCGCTGCTCAGGCCGAAGCTGCGGATTACATCGGATTTGGTCCACTCTATGCCACCGGCACCAAGCCTGACTACGTGCCCATTGGTATTCAGGACATCGCCCAGGCGCACCGTCAGGTGACACTGCCCATCTTCTGCATTGGCGGAGTCAACCTGCCTCGACTGCCAGAGATCGTGCAGGCTGGGGCTCGGCGAGTGGTCGTCGTCTCCGCCCTGTTGCAGGCGGCAGACGTGGCCAGCTATGTGCAGCAGATTAAAGCCAAGCTTCCTGAAAGCTGATCCCATCGAATATTGCTCATGACGACTTTCATACGCACCCTCAGCCTCTTTTTTCTTGTTGGAACATCGGCCTATCCCCAGGCGGCCAACCTGCCAAAGCCTGATCCTGCGCTGCCCGCCATCATGAATGAATGGGCTGAAGCGCAAAAGTCAGTCGGTGATATGGAGGTGGCGTTTCAGCAGACACGGACCATTCCAGCTCTGAAGCAGCCCGTGACCGCACCCGGGAAGTTCTGGCGATTCACCGATGGCGCTTTCCGCTGGGAGATCGGCAATCCGGTGGCAACCATTCTGGTGCATGATCTCAACGAGTTCCGCGTCCGCGAGTCGGCATCTGCACCTTGGCAGGTCTTGGAGGAGGATGACGCACGTTACCGCATGTGGGCACGCTTTCTCAGCGGTCGGGAAGCCTCGCCAAAAGACATCAGCCGTCATTTTGTGGTGAAAGAAGCCGTCGATAGTCCAGGAATCACCACTGTCACCCTGAGACCAAAAGCTCCCTTTATCCGGCGCTATCTCAATCAGCTCGATCTCCAGATCAGTCAGGCGACCAAGTTGCTGGTGCAGCTGCGTGTCGTGCAGGGAGACGGCACCACCGTCTTGATGAGATTCGCCGAGCCCAAATCCGTGTCCGCAGAGCTGAAAGCCAAGCTCCTGGCCCGATAAACTAAGCGTCAGGAAGCCGTTGGTTCCTAGTTCGTAGTTCGGTCTTTAGGCCGCAGTTAGCATCACCCTACGCGGCAGTGACGCCGCCTTTCCTGAGAGTCGGCAAAAAGATGGGCGGGCAAAAATATGGTAGACATTCTGGGAGTAAGAAAATCTTCCTGCCTTC
>JAPLUM010000551.1 GCA_026397605.1 Verrucomicrobiota bacterium
CATACCGATCCCCCATCCAAACGACCCAGAAAAATCTCTCTCCGAGCAAGCCCGCATCGTCGCCATCCTCGACAAGTTCGACACCCTCACCCACTCCATCAGCGAGGGCCTGCCACGCGAGATCGAACTGCGGCAGAAGCAATACGCGCATTACCGCGATCTGCTGCTGAGCTTCCCGAAATCAGAGCCGCAAAAGAAGGGAGACGCCTGAGATGCCGAACAAAGAAAATCTAAGCAGCCAACGCCCCGATGTGTTGATCGGCGAGATTAAGGTCTTGATCGAGCAAGGCCGGCATCAGGCGGTGGCAGCGGTCAACAGTGCCCTCACGTTAACCTACTGGCACGTGGGGCGGCGGATCAATGAAGAGCTGTTAGGAGGCAAACGGGCGGAATACGGCAAGAAGGTGGTTGAGCAAATTGCCGAAATCCTTGTGCTGGAATATGGTCGGGGATTTGAGGCGAAAAACCTCCACCGAATGATGAAGTTTGCGGGGTTGTTCCCTGACTTTGAAATTGTCGCGCCACTGGCGCGACAATTGAGTTGGTCGCATTTCCTGATACTGATTCCCTTGAAAACGGATGAAGCGCGTTCTTTTTACGCGAGGCAAGCTGTTGAAGCCAGATGGAGCAAGCGGGAACTCCAAAACCAGATCGAGCGCAAGGCATTTGAGCGGGCGGAAATAGCCGACACCAAGCTGGCGCTGGCGGATGCCCCTCACCTCGGAGGTAGTTTTAAAGACCCCTACTTTCTCGACTTTCTGGGATTGAAAGAAGGCTACCTTGAGGATGAGTTAGAAAATGCTCTGCTTAAAGAACTGGAGCTTTTCATTCTGGAATTGGGCAAAGGCTTTGCCTTTGTGGAGCGCCAAAAGCGCATGATCATTGATGGGGAAGATTTCTACCTCGATCTGCTTTTTTATCATCGCAAGTTGAAGCGTTTGGTCGCAGTGGAGCTGAAAATCAATCACTTCAAAGCGGCCTACAAGGGGCAGATGGAACTCTACCTGAACTGGCTGAACCGCTATGAACGGCAGGAAGGCGAGGAGCCTCCCATTGGACTCATCCTTTGTGCGGAAGCAGGGTCGGAACAGGTCGAGCTGCTGAACATGCAAAAAGACAACATCATGGTGGCGGAATACTGGACAAGCCTGCCTCCCAAGGAGTTGCTAGAGAAGAAGCTACACAGCGCCTTCATCGAGGTGCGTGAGCGTCTGGCAGAGCGGAAATCATTTGAATCTAGGCAAGACCATGACTGAAACCAAAACCATCGCCGAGACCAACCGCTTCATCGTCCTTGATCGCTACGAGAAGGACTGGAAGCTCATGGAGTCCTACCAAAGCGAGGATGCCTTGGAGCGGGAGTTGATTCAAGATTTGGAGAATCTCGGCTATACCTTCGAGCGTGAGCTGAACACTCCAGCCAAACTGCTCGCCAACGTCCGCACGCAGCTCCAAGCCCTCAACAACGTCCAGTTCACCGAATCCGAGTGGACGCGCTTCATCGAGACCTACCTCGACCGCCCGAGCGACCACATCCTGGAAAAGACCCGCAAGATCCACGATGATTACATCCACGACTTCGTCTTCGATGGCGGGCACATCCAGAACATCTACCTGCTCGATAAGAAGAACGTCCTTCGAAACACCTGCCAAGTCATCCGGCAGTTCGAGCAAAGCGGCAGTCAGGCCAATCGCTATGATGTCACCATCCTGGTCAACGGCCTGCCTCTCGTTCAGTTGGAGTTGAAAAGGCGCGGCGTCGCCATCCGCGAGGCCTTCAACCAGGTTCACCGTTACAGTAAGGAGAGCTTCAATAGCGAGAATTCCTTGTTCAAGTTCCTGCAATTGTTCGTCATCTCCAACGGCACGGACACCCGCTACTTTGCCAACACCACCCAGCGGAACAAGAACAGCTTCGACTTCACGATGCACTGGGCGATGAAGGACAATTCCCTGATCAAGGATTTGAAGGACTTCACCGCGACCTTCTGCGAGAAGCGCACTCTCCTCAAAGTGGTGCTCCAGTATTCGGTCTTTGATGTCAGTGACACCCTGCTGGTGATGCGCCCCTACCAGATCGCCGCGACAGAGCGCATCCTGCAAAAGATCATCAGCTCGTATGAATCGAAACTCTGGAGCAAGCCCGAGAGCGGTGGCTACATCTGGCATACCACTGGATCGGGCAAGACGCTCACCAGCTTCAAAGCGGCCCGTTTAGCGACAGAGCTGGACTTCATCGACAAGGTGTTCTTCGTCGTGGATCGCAAGGATCTGGATTACCAGACGATGAAGGAATACCAGCGCTTCTCGCCAGACAGCGTGAACGGCTCCGACAGCACCGCCGCCCTCAAGCGCAACCTTCTGAAAGACGACAACAAGATCATCGTCACCACCATCCAGAAGCTGAACAACCTGATGAAGACCGAGGCTTCCCTCCCGGTCTATGGCCAGCAGGTGGTGTTCATCTTTGACGAATGCCACCGCAGCCAGTTCGGTGAGGCGCAGGCCAACCTGCAAAAGAAGTTCAAGCGGTTCTACCAGTTCGGTTTCACTGGCACTCCCATTTTTCCGCAGAATGCCAGTGGGGCCGAGACCACCGCCAGCGTGTTTGGCCGTGAGCTGCACTCCTACGTCATCACCGATGCCATCCGCGATGAGAAGGTGCTGAAGTTCAAGGTGGACTACAACGATGTGCGCCCGCGCTTCAAAGCCATCGAAACCGAGCAGGACACAGATAAACTCAACGCCGCCGAGAATCGCCAAGCCCTGCTGCACCCGGATCGCATCAAGGAGATCAGCCAATACATCCTCAACAACTACCGCCAAAAGACGCACCGTCTGCAAGCGGGCGGCAAGGGCTTTAACGCCATGTTTGCCGTGAGCAGCGTGGATGCCGCCAAGCTCTATTACGAGACCTTCAAAACCCTGCAAAGCGAGAGCGAGCGGCCACTCAAGGTGGCGACGATCTTTTCCTTCGCCGCCAATGAGGAGCAGGAAGCCATCGGCACGATCCTGGACGAGAGCTTTGATGTCTCCGCCATGAACAGCAGCGCCAAGGAGTTCCTGAGCGCAGCCATTGCCGACTACAACGCGTTCTTCAAAACCAACTTCGGGGTCGATAGCAACGGCTTCCAGAACTACTATCGCGACCTCGCGCAGCGTGTGAAGCGGCAGGAAGTGGATTTGCTGATCGTGGTCGGCATGTTCCTCACTGGTTTCGATGCGCCGACGCTCAACACCATGTTCGTCGATAAGAACCTGCGCTACCACGGCTTGATTCAGGCTTACTCCCGCACCAACCGCATCTACGACGCCACCAAGACCTTCGGCAACATCATCACCTTCCGCGATCTGGAGCACGCGACTATTGATGCGATCACGCTGTTTGGAGATGCTAACACCAAGAACGTCGTCCTGGAGAAGAGCTACAAGGAATACATGGAGGGCTTCACCGAAGTGGCCACCGGCGAGGCACGGAGGGGCTTCGTCGAGGTGGTCGCGGAGTTGAAAGAGCGCTTCCCTGATCCTGCGGCCATCGAGAAAGAAGCCGACAAAAAAGCCTTCACCAAACTCTTCGGTGACTATCTGAAGATCGAAAACGCGCTGCAAAACTTTGATGAATTCGTCAACGTGAAAGCGTGGCAGCAGGTCGATCCGCAGGATGAAGCGGCGGTTGAAGCCTTCAAGGCACAGCGCTATCTGACAGACGAGGATCTCGAAAAACTCAAGGCAACCGAGGTTCTACCGGAGCGCAAGGTTCAGGACTATCGTTCTACCTACAACGACATCCGTGACTGGTTGCGCCGTGAGAAAGACGGCAAAGAGAAAGAGAAAAGCACAGTGGATTGGGATGACGTTGTGTTTGAGATCGACTTGCTCAAATCTCAGGAGATCAACCTGGATTACATCCTCGAACTGATCTTTGAGAAGAACCAGAAGCTGAAGGACAAGGGTGCCTTGATCGAAGACGTCCGCCGGGTGATCCGCGCCAGCATCGGGAACCGCGCCAAAGAAAGTCTGGTGATCGATTTTATCAATCAAGCCGATCTCGATCTGTTCCGCGAGAAAGCGAGCATCATCGAAGCCTTCTTTGCCTACGCCCAAACCGAACAGAAGCGAGAAGCAGAAACACTCATCCAGTCGGAAAGCCTCAACGAGGCGGCCGCCAAGCGCTATCTCGTCACCTCGCTGAAGCGGGAATACGCCAGCGAGAACGGCACTGAACTCAACAGCATCCTACCCAAGATGAGTCCGCTGAATCCCAAGTATCTCACCATCAAGCAAAGTGTTTTTCAGAAAATCGCCGCTTTTGTCGAAAAGTTCAAAGGCGTGGGAGGGGGGCTTTGAGAGTTGGGCAGTCCCCCTGAAAACAAAAAAGCCTCACGCAAAGGAGCCTTGCGGGCTCTCACGGCGCGTGGCCGAGTTTCGCGTGCAGCGGTGCAAGGCTGCCCGTTTGAATTTAGCCTGGCAGATAGTCTTTGAACCATCGCAAGCAGCTAGCTGGTTTCCGATTCGGGGAAAAAGACGAGACGCCTCTGGCCGATGTCAGGCCGGAGGCCTAACCTCCATACTATGATTCAAACCAGCGTCCGGCGGGGTAAGAGCCGAGGCTGTGGATCTGGGCGCCGTCGGCACGGGTTTGGTCGAGGGCGGTTTTAAAATGCGGTTCGGCAGGGGAGCCCGCGATCTCGATGTAGAAACGGTATTTGTTGGGCTGACCGCGGATGGGGCGGGACTCGAGGCGTTTGAGATTGATGGCCGCCTCACTCAGCGGGGTGAGAAATCGACAGAGGCTGCCGGGACGGTCTGGTAGCTCGACCACGAGGGCGGTGCGATTGTTTTCCGTGGAGGCGGCATTCTCCGAGTGACCGAGCAAATAAAACTGGGTGATGTTCGGGATATCTCCGGCGAGCTGCGGCTTTTTCGGCTGCCTTGGCGGTGCTGGGCTCGACGATGCGCTTGGCGTCTGGATAATGAGCTTTCAGCCATTCATCACAATGGAAGAAGGGCATAGCATGAGAATGGATGGTCTGAACTTCAGCGCCCGCTTGGCCGAGAAGAGCCAGCTTCACATCGAGGGTCAGTTCTTCTAAAATGAACAGGCCGCAGCGCTCATCGACCAACCGATCCACGGTATCAATGATGAAGCCGCCGGAAGAGTTCTCAATCGGCACGATGCCAAGTGCGGAAGGCTGGGTGTGGAGAAAATCAAAGACCTCGCCAATGTTCCCCATGAGCTGAACGCGGGCCTCTGGGAAACGCTTTTCCGTGAGTAGATGAGAAAAGCTGCCCTCGGGGCCAAGGCAGGCAATGGTGGTGACAGGGGAAGACATGCAGGAGAAACGGTGTCGCATAGAGGATAGCAGATGCGGCAATGAGCAAGGGCGAAGCGTGCTGTCTTGCACCATTGACGGTGAGCAGGTTTGCTTCCAAGATCGCTGACAATGTCTTACCGCACCTCTCCTGCCCCGCTTAGCTCGATGCCCTCAGGCATCCCATTCATCATTGGAAACGAGCTAGCGGAGCGCTTTAGCTTTTACGGGATGCGCGCCATTCTCTACCTTTTCATGACTACGGCCCTAGTCACACATGAGGGAGCCAGAGATCTGATGAGCGATGCGAAGGCGAAAGAATGGACTCATTACTTCATCGCAGGAGTCTATTTCACGCCGCTGCTGGGTGCACTCATTGCCGATCTTTGGTTGGGCAAATACCGCACCATCATCGTGCTTTCATTGGTTTATTGTCTGGGGCATCTGGCCCTGGCTGTTGATCATACGCGCACGGGTTTGATCGTTGGTCTTTCGCTGATTGCGCTGGGTGCTGGTGGTATTAAACCCTGTGTTTCAGCCCATGTCGGGGATCAGTTTGGCAAGACGAACGCGCATCTGCTGCCCAAGATTTTCAATTGGTTTTACCTTTCCATCAATCTGGGTGCGGCGGTCTCCCAGCTTCTGACACCAAAACTGCTGGAATGGTATGGGCCGCACATTGCCTTTGGTGTTCCTGGAGGATTGATGTTTATGGCCATGATTGTGTTTTGGATGGGGCGTCATTCCTTTGTGCATATCCCAGCCGATCCGCGCCGCTTTGTGAGCGACTTGATCGATCCACGATTTTTGCGGGCGTTAGCAGGCTTGATTCCTCTGTTCATCCTGATCGCTGCCTTTTGGTGCATCTTTGATCAGACGGCTTCAGCTTGGATCGAGCAGGCGCAGAAGATGGATCGCCACTTTCTAATCTGGGAGCTGAATCCGGCGCAGCTTCAGGCGATCAATCCACTTTTCATCCTGACACTGATACCTCTTTTTACGCTGGTGATTTACCCGCAAATGAGCCGCCTCACAGAGGTGACCCCACTCCGACGAATCGGCGCAGGCTTCTTTCTGACATTGGCGACGATTTATGTCTCAGTATGGATCGAGCAGCAGATCAGCGCTGGCCTGCAGCCTTCCATCGGTTGGCAAATTCTGGCCTATCTTCTTTTAACAAGTGCTGAGATTTTAATCTCCATCACGGCGCTGGAGTTCAGCTACACGCAGGCTCCGCCGAGACTGAAGTCCTTTGTCATGTCTCTGGATCTCTTGTCTGTGGCTCTTGGGAATTTCTTCACCGCACGCGTGAATGCCTACATTGAAAAAACCGGCGCTGCTGCCAATCTCAGCGGGGCAAACTATTACTGGTTCTTCATGAAGATCACGGCCATCACAACGGTCATCTTCATCATCGTGGCCATGTTTTACAAAGGCCGGACGTACCTGCAGGACGAGGAACCCGCTGAGAAAACAATCTGAAACAATCTGGCAGCGGCGAATGGAGCGGCGCCTCGTGTCCAAAGACGAGACCCGCCAGTCCCCACGCACGATGAAATCCCCACTTGGCTAGCCTCAGGCATTGTGGCAAAATGGTTCCATCATGATGACTGTTCAAGATTACTCAGCCTACGAGTCCACAGGAGATGCCATCTCTGGGAAACGCTATCGACTCATCGCCGACAAGATCGAAGCTGATCCCACCCTATTAGAGATCCCGCTGGCCAACATCGCCCGCTGGCTCTCTCAGGGCCACAGCGCTGTCAAACGACTGGAAGGCTGGCGCAGCATGATCCAGGACGCACAGGTTAGCGATGAGGGCCTGAAGAAAGTCCTCTTCATCCTCCGCGACCCCGAGTGGGAATCCATGATGTGGAAAGGCTTTTCGCCCTTTCCGGGGATTTTGAATAAAGAGGAACTCGCGCGCCTATCATGGAATTCTCGACACTAAATCACTTGCTCAGAGCTGTTTGCCAGAAAGCACCCAGCAGACGCATTTTGCTGTTTGGATCGTCTTCACTTTTTGCTTCTTTCCCAGATGCAGACCCGGGAGAAATCGGTGCAGCAGTGACGATTGATGCGGACTTTTTCATTGAACCAGATGACCAGGCAACTCGTGAAGCACTGGATGCCGAACTGGGTGAGGACAACCTTTACCACATCACCCACGGATACTACGGCGACTTTGTCGATCTACGCATGGCCGAAAGCTTCCCGGTCGGTTGGCGTGAGCGACTGGTGCCAATGCCTGGATTTGAAAACGTCTTAGCCCTCCATCCGATGGACATGGCCGTCTCCAAGGTTGTGGCTACAGCCAGCTCACGCATTCAGAAACGCTTTGGACGCCGCGATGCAGATCGTGGCATGAAGGACATCAATACGCTCGTCACTCTCATCCGTGCTAACCTGCTGAATGGGGAAGAGCTAGCCCGACAAGTTCAGAAGTTAGATCATGAATCAGCCATGATTGTCGAGTGTGGCAATGTGATGGATACGGTGCTTTCACTGTCTAAATGAGGCGTCGCTTTTTAGAGCGCCAAACACCGCACGGATCTGCTCCACCGTGCCGATGGCCAGGACGACCTCGTATTCAAAGACGAGGCCAGGCTTGAGGGCAAAAGTTTGCAATGGAGCAGCATAGCTTACGTCTCCCTGATTGCCTTCGCGTACACGGTAGCAGGTGGCTTCTTTGGCGTGTGGGCAAAGGATGCCGAGACCATTATCCTGTGCATTGACCCAGGCTAGCCAGGGCTCAGAAAAACGGATCATTTCATTGGGGAACCCTGGCTGCTGACGGGTGAGTTTCTGATCCGCATTCACATAGACCAGTGTGTCTAACGCGGACTTTACAAAGAGCGCTGGTAGCTCTTGATGGTAAGCTTTGTGCTCTTTGGTTCCGCTGTAAGTCATCTTGAATTTCAAGCGTGCTAGACCGCCCTCAAGACGCAGCCACTGCTCCATAGTCACCTCTTTGATCAGCTCCCCCGTGGCCCAGTGACGGGGCTGGATTTTCGCATACAGCTCATCCTTCTCCTCTTTGGATTCGATCACGACAGCGGGCTCATTTTTCCATGAACCGCCCTGCACAGGATTGTAGCGCCAGGGTTTACCATTCCAGTCACTGCCATCTTTATCCCCATAATAGGACTGCTGGAGGTAGCGGCCCACGTCATAGGCATTGAGCAAATTATCCGAAGAGTGAGAATGAGAAAACCAACCGATACATCCGCCCGCGCTGAGATTCACGCCAAGACGGACTTTCCCATTGTCGAGATAAGTCCAGTGTTCTGCGGCCCATGTTGGAAGACAGGCCAGAAGGGTAAGAAGAATGAGGCAATGGGAAATCACAAGAGGGGAGAGTCCGAACGCAATTCATTTTAGCCCGCCGGATATGGGTTGTTTCTGGTCACACATAGACTCTAAATCGCTTTTGACAGCTGGCAATGATGCGAGATTTTGGCGGAGGTTGGGGTCGATGCGTTGCAGGCTGGAAAGCCTGTATCACTCTTTGGAGCTGCTCTCTTGTGCTCTTCGTCTTGCGGTGTTATGCAAACAAGTGACCGCCGCGACCGCTACTGTTGTTTTCCCACTTTGCTCTGCTCTTCTTTATGCTTTTGGCGCTTTGCTTTTTAAAAGGTCGAGTGATCTGGGAGTGGGGCTTTGGCGGACGACGTTCATCGCTAATCTAATCGTGGGAGCGCTGTTTTCTCTCCTTTGGCTGCTGCCTGGGCACCCGATCGAGCGGGAACTTCTTTGGCAGCCAGCCCTCATTGCCGTTTGCTTGTTTGTGGGTCAGCTGTCTCAATTTTTAGCTTTGGAAAAAGGAGACGTCTCGGTGGCGGTGCCTATCTTTGGCATGAAAGTGGTCATTGTGGCTTTTCTGACGCCAATCCTGATCGGTGATGCGGTCGGCGCAAAGTTATGGATGGCGGCTTTTCTCAGCGTGATCGGCATCACCTTTCTCAACCAAAAGGAAAACGGTAAGCGGCCTAAAAACCTGGTCATTACCTTGGTCGCTGGCGGTATCGGGGCGCTGAGCTTTGCCATCTTTGATCTGCTGGTCCAGAAGTGGGGGCCGCACTGGGGACCGACTCGGCTTTTACCCTGTGTGTTTTGGATCAATGCGTTGCTTTCTTTTGGCCTGATCTTCCGCTTCACCTCGCCACTGAGCGCCATCCCTCGTCAGGGGTGGCCCTGGCTGACGGCCGGCTCGGCACTGCTGGGCATTCAGAGCATCATTTTCGTCTGCACATTAGCGGTCTATGGGAAGGCCACTTCAGCCAATGTCGTCTATGCCTCCCGCGGACTGATCAGCGTGCTGCTAGTCTGGATGATCGGTCACTGGTTCATGAATCAGGAGCAACAACTAGGCGCTAAAGTGCTGCGCTGGAGGCTGTTGGGGGCGGTTTTGATGCTCAGCGCCATCGTTTTGGTGATGACCTGAGGCGCAGAGGTTGCACCGTCCGCGTTTGCCGCTAGTTTCTGCGCCCCTCTTTTTATTCGTATGTGGAAAGGCCGCTTCTCTCAACCTACCAGCCAGCTCGTCCAGAGTTATGGAGAATCTGTGTCCTTTGACTGGAGACTCTACGCGCATGACATCCGTGGCAGCATCGCCCAGTCAAAAGGGCTGCTAAAGGCTGGCATCATCACGGCAGACGAGCAGGCAGCCATTGAAAAAGGCCTGTTAGAAATCCGCCAAGAGATCGAAGCGGGGCAGTTTGAATTCAAGCAGGCGCTGGAAGATGTACACATGAACATCGAGTCTGAGCTGACTCGCCGCATCGGCCCAGCAGGTGCCAAACTACACACCGCCCGCAGTCGGAATGACCAAGTGGCCACAGATGTGCGACTCTACACTCGGGATGCCGTGCAAGAGATCATTACACTTATCCAAAGTCTGCAAAGGGCACTGATCGAGGCCGCTGAGCGCAGTGGTGGTGCCGTGGTGCCGGGCTACACGCATCTCCAGCGCGGGCAACCCGTGCTTTTTGCGCATCATTTATTAGCCTATGTAGAGATGCTGAGCCGCGATAGCGACCGCCTCACAGATGCCAGCAAGCGACTGAATGTCTGCCCCCTGGGATCAGGTGCACTGGCAGGTTCCACGATCATTCTAGATCGCCAGTTCATGGCCAAAGAGCTGGGCTTTGATGGCGTGACGCAAAACAGCATGGACGCCGTGAGCGACCGCGACTTCGCCGCCGAGGTGCTTTTCAGCATCGCACTCTGTGGCGTGCATCTCTCCCGCCTGAGTGAGGACGTAATCCTCTGGTGCAGCGCCGAATTTGGCTTCATTACATTGAGCGACGCCCACACCACTGGCTCCTCATTGATGCCGCAGAAAAAGAACCCCGATGTCGCCGAGCTGACTCGTGGGAAATCGGGCCGCCTTATCGGTAATCTGATGGCGCTGCTGACCCTGCTCAAAGGTCTGCCGATGACCTACAATCGGGACATGCAGGAGGATAAAGAGCCGCTCTTTGACAGCATCGACACGATCAAAGCTGCGCTGGCTGTGTTCGCCGAAATGATCGCTGGTATGGAGGTCAATGAAACCCGCACACGCGCAGCCACCAGTGACCCGATGCTGCTGGCCACGGACTTGGCTGATTACTTGGTGAACCACGGTGTGCCCTTCCGCTCGGCCCATGAAGTTATCGGCAAGCTGGTGGCGCACTCGATCTTAGAGAAGGTGGCCTTTGCCGACATCCCTCTGGCGCAGTATCAGGCGTTTTCACCCGCCTTTGATGCGGATCTTTTTGCCTGCCTGAATCTGGAGACAGCTCTGGCGGCACGAAAAGGTGTCGGCGCGCCGTCTCCGAAAAATGTGTCGGCCCAGATCGCCCGCTGGAAGGGGGCGCTTTCGCAATGAGTCAGGGAGTGACATTTCCACTCTTTCATGAGCAGACGCGAGATGGCTGGGACTGTATCCGCGAGGAACGCCTCTTTGAAAATCCGCATGTCAGTGTCGATCAAGTGGAAACACTCACACCGAATCGCCGCGAAAAAGCGGTGCGCTGGCTGATCGTGAATCGCAAAGCTGCCGTCGCAATCGCCCCGGTGACTGAAAAGGGTGAGTATGTGCTTATCGAGCAGGAGCGCATCCCCGTGCGCCAGAGTTGCATTGAATTTCCAGCCGGACAAATCGATTGCGCGGTCAGCGACATCACTTGTGAGCGAGTCATCGAGACCGCCCTGCGCGAGCTGAAAGAGGAAACAGGCTATGCTCTGGCAGCAGAGGGAAAACTCACACCTCTGGGTTGGTTTCTTCCTTCGCAAGGATTCACCGACGAACACGTTTACTTATTCAGAGCGGAGCCCGTGTGTGTCGTCAGCCGTCCAGAATTGGATGGAAGCGAGCACATTAGCCCTGCGCGATTGGTTGGTTCAGAGGAATTACGGAGGATGATCGCTGACAATGAGATCACCAACGCCCTGACGCTGGCCCTTTACGCGCGGATGGCAGCGATGGGCACCCTTTGAGCAAACTCCCCCCAGTATTTCAATTTTATGTGGCAAGGTATCCTGAACAAAGTCTTTAAAGCACGCGAAAAAGTCGCGATGAATCTCACCGCTGAGGATGAGGAAAAACCCTTTCTAGATCACCTCGAAGATCTGCGCACCATGCTCATGCGCATGGCGATGACGCTGCTTGTCTCTGCCTTTGTAGCATTCGGTTTCTATGGCAAGCTTTTCAACATCCTGCTTTACCCATTAGTGCTCGCAGGTTTTGCGCCGGACATTGACGCGGGTCGTAAACTTTTAATCAATCTCGACATCGCTGGCCCCTTCATGATGGCCGTCAATGTTTCCCTCATTGCAGCTGTCATCGCTTCCTTTCCTCTGCTCCTAATCTTTCTTCTGCAATTCATTCTTCCGGGACTGAAGTCCACTGAGAAAAAGCTGCTCTTCCCAGCCATCGCCATCGGTACCGGTCTTTTTCTTGGTGGCTGCTCGTTTGCCTACTGGCAGGTCCTGCCGCGCGCCTTGATCTTTTTCTCTGAATTCGCCGCTTCTGTGGGTGCCACGCAGACATGGTCACTGGATAACTACATTACTTTCACCACGCGCTTCATTCTTGTCTTCGGTATCGCCTTTGAGTTGCCGGTCATCGTCATGGCGCTCGTGAAGTTAGACATCCTGAATTTCCGCATCATGAAGTCCACTTGGCGCTACGCCTTGATCGCCATCATGATCTTCGCGGCCATCATCACGCCCACGCCAGACATCCTGACCCTCCTGCTCATGTCCGGCCCTCTCTACGTGCTCTACGGCATCTGCGTTGTCCTCGCCTACTTCATGGATAAAAAGGACAAGGAAGCCTATCCCGAATACCACGCCCAACTCGCCAAAGACGAAGCCGAACATCGATGTCGGCGAAGACCACGCGGGCGCCGACCTGATGGATGCTCTCGGCCGGCGCGATGTAGGTGAACGGCGTGGTGATGACCTCGTCGCCGGGCCCGATGTCGAGGGCGCGCAATGCCAGGGTGAGGGCGTCGGAACCGGAGTTGACGCCGATGCCGTGGCCCGCGCCAACGAAGGCGGCGATTTCCTTTTCGAGCGCGGCGACGCGCGGTCCAAGGATGTAGTGGCCTTGGTCGAGGACCTCGGTCACGGCGCGGAGAAGTTCGTCGCGGAGCGCGACGGTCTGTGCCACCGGGTTCAAGAAGGGAACCTGCATCGGCCCGGAGTGAAGCGGGTCGGGCGTCGTCCGACGAAGGAAAAATGGCGACTCGGGCAAGTCGCGGCGCGACCCGCGGGTGCCGCGGGCGAACGGCCCGACGGGGAGAATCCGGACCGGGGTGGACCGGGAGCGGACGCCGAACGGGTGGGACGCGGGCCCTAGGGCACGAACCGACGAGCGCCCACGAGGCGCCGCTGCCAGTACCCTTGGTCGTACTTGGCGAACACGACGCCCGTGCTGGTGCCGGCATGCGCGAATTCGCCGGGACCCACGACCACGCCGACGTGCGACACGGCGTCCTGACCGCGCAGGGTCTGGAAGAAGACGAGATCACCCGGTCGCAGGGCGTTGACCGGCACTTCCTGCCCGGCTTCCCACTGTTGCCCGGTGGTGCGCGGCAACCGGATGCCGGTGACCTCCGAATGCAGGGATCCGGCGAACCCGGAACAATCCGTACCCTCGCGGGTAGTGCCCCCGGTCCGGTAAGGGGTCCCGACCCACGACCCCGCGGCGAGGTGCCAATCGGTCGGCGTCAGGCGATCGTAGGCGACCGACGGCGTGCGGGGCGGTGCCGGGGCGGGCGCGACGACATTGCCA
>JAPLUM010000231.1 GCA_026397605.1 Verrucomicrobiota bacterium
TGCCGAAGTTGCGGATGCCTTCAGCGGTCTTTTCAGTGGCCATGGCGTCTTCGTTGAAGAGCCAGCGGAAGGTTTTCTCATCGCTACCGATGCGGTCGATCTTCAGAGATTGAGCAGCGGTGGCGTCGAGCTTCTTGGTGAGAGATTCTTCAGAAGCCTGGAGTTCGCCAAGCAGACCTGGGCTGATGGTCAGGAGGTCGCAACCAGCAAGCTCGGTGATTTCACCTTTGTTGCGGAAGCTGGCGCCCATGACTTCGGTCTTGTAGCCGAAATGCTTGTAGTAATTGTAGATCTGAGACACGGAAAGCACGCCCGGATCTTCGGTCGGGGCAAAGTCTTTCCCGGTGCTCTTCTTGTGCCAGTCGAGGATACGACCCACGAAAGGAGAGATGAGCTTGATACCACCCTCGGCGCAGGCCACAGCTTGGGCCAGGCTGAAAAGAAGCGTCAGATTGCAATTGATGCCTTCTTTTTGCAGGACCTCAGCAGCCTTGATGCCTTCCCAGGTAGAGGCAATTTTGATGAGGATACGCTCGCGACCAATGCCAGCCTTTTCGTACATGCCGATGAGTTGGCGGGCTTTGTCCAGATTGCCCTGCGTGTCGAAGGACAGACGGGCGTCCACTTCTGTGGAGACGCGACCTGGGACGATTTTGAGGATTTCGAGCCCGAAGAGGATCAAAATGCGGTCCATGATAGCTTCAACCTTGGCTGGGCCAGTGAGGGAGCTGCTTTTGTATTCAGCGATGGCCTGATCGACCAAAGATTGATACTCAGCCTTCTGAGAGGCCTGGAGAATGAGGGACGGATTGGTGGTGGCGTCCTGGGGCTTGTAGGCCTTCATGGCCTCAAAGTCACCAGTATCTGCCACGACGATGGTATGCTGCTTGAGCTGATCGAGCTGATTCATTGTGTGTATTGGGGGAACTCAGAATAAAGCGTAGCTGTTCAGATGCAAGTGTGGGTCTGGACTGGCTTTTCATGCCATCCAGTAAAATGACTCATACCGCGCTGTTTTCAGGTTTAGCCTACTTCGTCCAGGCTCACCCCCACGACGGGCGTCTTGGCATACAGATCACGCATTAAAATCTCTACGTCCAGGCAGTCGAAGCGCACTTTCGTCTCTAGCCCCTCGTAAGTGCGCAGCAGCCACTCGTCACTGGCCTGACGGCTAAAGATTTCAACCAGTGCGCTGTCTTGGCTGATGAGCACGTATTCCTGGAGCGATGGCAATTGGCGATAATGCCAGAATTTTTTTCCGCGATCATAGGTCTCCGTGCTTTCGGAGAGGACCTCAATAATGAGCAATGGATTCAGCAAAGCCTGACGGCGAAGATCTTCAAACTTGGAGTGTCCACAGACAACCGAGGCATCAGGATAGGTCTCTAGGCCTGAGGCAGAGATTTTCACCCGCATGTTGCTTTCATAGACGCGGCAGGGGCGTGATTCCAAGGCATTGCCCAGTTTGCGAATCGCATTAGAGGTCACCAGGCTATGCGTCTCTGATCCGCCAGCCATCGCGATGATGTCCCCATTCAGGTATTCATGCCTGACCTCGGACTTTTCTTCAAAGTCGAAGTATTGAGCAGGCGTCATCTGTAGATCGAGTTTCAGGTCGGCGGATATAGTTGGAGAATCAACGATTTCTGCTGCAAGCGCAATCTTGTCGTCTGAGCAGCGTTGGTTCACACTGACTCATGCTTAAATTCTTTGTCCTCTCCTTTGCTGTCTGCTGTTTCGCCTCCGTAGCCTTGGCGAAGGAAGGGGACTTTCCCACGCCCTTCAATTCCGAAAAAGGCGCACCCATGCCTGCTGAGGAAGCTGCGGCGACCATGGAACTACCGCCTGGGTTTAAATGCCAAGTCTTCGCTGCTGAGCCAGACGTGCAGCAGCCCATCGCCATGGCTTGGGATGCTAAGGGGCGGCTGTGGGTCGCGGAGAACTACACTTATGCGGAAAATCCGGCACGCTGGGACACAAAGCTACGCGACCGTATCATCATCCTGGAAGACAAGGACGGCGATGGGAAGCACGACGGACGCAAGGTCTTCTGGGATCAGGGCAGCTATCTCACCAGTGTCGAGGTCGGCTACGGCGGCGCGTGGATTTTGCACGATGGCACGCTCAGCTTCATCGCGGATAAAAACGCTGACGATGTGCCAGATGGCCCGCCTGAGATCTTGCTAGATGGGTTTAATACCAAGACCATCGGCCACAACATCGTCAACGGCCTGCGCTGGGGCCCCGCTGGCTGGCTCTATGGCCGCCATGGCATCACCGATACCTCCGCCGTCGGCGCACCTGGCACAGCGATGGAAAAACGCACCAAGCTGAACTGCTCCATCTGGCGCTACCATCCCACACGGAAAGTTTTTGAGGTCGTCGCCCATGGCGGCACGAACTCCTGGGGGCATGATTGGAATGCCGAGGGCGAGCTGTTCATGATCAACACCGTCATCGGTCACCTCTGGCACGTCATCCCCGGAGCGTATTACCGCCGCATGTTCGGCACCCATCTGAACCCCTATGTTTATGAGGTCATCGAGCAGACCGCCGACCATTTCCATTGGGACACCGGCTCCGAGAAATGGAGCGACATCCGCGCCGGCATCAGCAACAAAACCCTCGAACTCGGTGGCGGCCATGCCCATGTCGGCATGTTGATCTATCAAGGTGGCGTCTGGCCAAAGGAATACGAAGGAGCCATGCTCACCTGCAACCTGCACGGCAACCGCATCAACATGGACCGGCTCGTCCGCGAAGGCTGCGGCTACACTGGCAAACACGCACCCGACTTCATGAAGGCCAAAGACAAATGGTTCCGCGGCATCGACCTCCTCACCGGCCCCGACGGCAACGTCTTCGTCGCCGACTGGTCCGACTCCGGCGAATGCCACGACAACGACGGCGTGCATCGGACCAGCGGGCGGATCTACAAGATCGTGTATGGGGAGCCGAAGAAGTTGCCCTTCAAATTCGAAGCCCTCCAAAACTTGTTAAC
>JAPLUM010000613.1 GCA_026397605.1 Verrucomicrobiota bacterium
ATCGCAGCCCATGTGCGGCCAGATGGGGATGCCGTTGGTTCAGTTATGGGCCTGGCCCTTAGCCTAAAGGCCGCGGGAAAAACAGTCTATGCCTTGCTGGAAGATGGGGTGCCAGCCAACCTGACCTTTCTCCCTGAATCAGTCACGATCCTCACACCGCCTTATGCAGACTTCGATCTGGATGTCGCCGTTGCCCTCGACACGGCCACGCATGAAAGGCTGGGGGCAAATACAGTGGCGGCCCTTGCTCGTGCACCATTACTGATCGATATCGATCATCATCCCACGAACCCAGGTTATGGCCAGCTGAATCACATCGACGGCGCACAACCTGCCGTCGGACAGATTGTCTATGAATTGCTTCGTGCAGGTGATTTTCCGATTACCGACGGCGTGATGCAGCATTTGTTTACCGCGATCAGCACGGACACGGGTTCCTTCCAATATTCTTCCACAACGGCCCGCACGCATGAGATCGCTGCTGAAATGATGAGTGCCGGCCTGGACACATCTCGCTTGGCTCAACTGCTCTATCAGACCTACCCAGCGCGTAGGCTCATCCTCATGCGAGCGATGCTCAACGAGATGAGCTTTCGTGCAGACGGCAAGATCGTGAGCTGGAACCTGACACAGGCCCTCATGACTGAAGCCAAGATGGAGCCAGGCGATACCGAAGGCCTGATCGATACCCTACGCATGATCGACTCGGTCATGAGTGCCGTCATTTTTGAGGAGCTACCAGAAGGAAAGATCCGCATCTCCTCCCGCTCCAAAGATAGCCGCCTTGATGTATCTGCTGTTTGCGCCCAATTTGGTGGTGGCGGGCATCGTCTGGCAGCAGGTGCACGCATGAAAGGGCCGATCGTGCAGGCCGCAGAAACTTATTTGAATGCTCTCGAACATGAAGTCAGAAGAATCGCTTAATGGCGTCCTCCTAGTCGATAAAGGCCCCGATATGACCTCCCACGATGTGGTGGCGGTCGCTCGCCGTTGTCTCAATATGAAAAAAATCGGCCACTGCGGTACGCTCGATCCCATGGCCACAGGCATGCTTATCCTTGTGCTCGGCAGCGGCACCAAGCTGCAAGACCTGCTCATGAGTGAGGACAAAGAATACACAGGTAGCCTCAAGCTCGGAGCTACCACCAGCACTCAGGATCGTGAAGGAGAAATCCTCGAAGAAAAGCCGGTGCCAGCACTCACAGACGAAGAGATCAAAGCCGCCTTTGATAGCTACAAGGGAGATTTTTATCAAATGCCCCCCATGGTCAGCGCCATCAAGATCAATGGCGTGCCGCTCTACAAGCTGGCCCGCAAAGGCCAAGTCGTAGAGCGTGAACCGCGCTTCGTCCGTGTGTACGACTACCAAATCACCAAGACTGCCGTGCCCGACATCGATTTCCGCGTGGTTTGCAGCAAAGGCTTCTACGTCCGCACTTACGCCCACGACATCGGCGAAAAGCTTGGATGCGGAGCACATCTGACGGATCTTCGCCGCACCCGCAGCGGCCACTTCAAATTTACAGAAGGCAACCACACTACCTTCGATGCCCTCAAGCAAGGCCGCCGTGATGAGGTCATGAAATCTATCCTCAGTCTCTACGATGTCTCAAAGCTCCGTGGGGCTTGATTGCGCCTTAGTACTTGCATCGAATGCCCGGAAATGTCATCAGATACGATGATGCCAGCCACCTCAAGCACTTATCGCCGTGATATTGATGGGTTGCGTGGACTCTCCGTTTTGCTTGTCGTGCTTTTCCATGCCACTGGCTCAGTTCGTGGAGGATTCGTCGGAGTGGATGTCTTTTTTGTCATATCAGGATACTTGATCAGCGGTATTTTGCTCCGGGAGATGGAGTCAGGCACCTTTAGCTTTGCTGCTTTTTGGGAAAGAAGGTTGAGGCGTATCATGCCTGCATCTGTGGTGATGTCTCTCATTACCCTGGGATTAGGCGTGATCATTCTGCTCCCAGAAGATCTTGTTGGGCTGGGTCGCTCGCTAATGGCCCACACGATGATGGCATCGAATATCTATTTTTGGCAGGACTCAGGTTACTTCGCTGCTGCTTCAGATCAGAAGCCACTTTTACATACCTGGTCTTTAGCCGTGGAAGAACAGTTTTATTTGGGCTTTCCCATACTCTGTTGGGTGATTTGGAGGTGGTGCTTACAGCGTGGCACTGCGGTTGTATTACGAGAGTATTTCTTCAAAGCATTCACCGTTTTGATGCTGTTTAGTTTTGTCGTCAGCGTGGTGATGATCAATCGAGATAGTAGCGCTGCCTTTTATCTGCTTCCGAGTCGAGCCTGGGAGCTTCTGCTGGGTGCCTGTTTAGCTTGTTGTCCTCCACAGCGGTTGCAGATGCCTATTCAGTATTGTCGAGCGTTAGCGGTTCTTGGACTAGGCATGATTTTAGGATGCGCCATTCAGTACAGAGACTCGATGCCTTTCCCTGGTTTTCTAGCTTTGCCGCCGTGCATCGGTGCTGTGTTTCTTATTTGGGCCAATGCCTCTGGTCAACTGCGCGACTCTCGATTTTGGTTAAGTAAACTCATGGAATCGCGACTGCTTGTCGGGCTCGGAGTGATTTCTTATTCTCTTTATTTGTGGCATTGGCCTTTTTTGGCTTTCTGGGAATACCTAGATGTCAGTTTCAGTAAAGCCACTTCGCATGTGGTGCGTCTTACTCTCATGCTTTTGGCCTTAGGATTGGCCTATGCGTCCTGGCGCTGGGTTGAGACACCTTTTAGAAAAAGCGGACGAGTATTTACCACAAGGACCTCCATTTTCATGGTGGCCGTGACTTCTTTAGTCGTCCTGTTTGGAATTGGATGGGCCGTTTATGACCTCGAAGGTTTGCCGAAACGTTGGCCTGAAAAAGCGGTTAAATTTGCTCTGGCTGCCAAACAAATGGGCGTAGATGAACAAGGCAAAGCAAACAGTCTTGATGCCGTGCTGAAAATGCAACCGCCCGTCTTTGGTAGTCAACAAGCCAATGCTAAAATCCACGTCGTTGTTTGGGGTGATAGTCATGCCATGTGCATCTCTCCAGCCCTTGAGGCTATCTGTAAACAAAAAGGCCTGCGTGGTTATTTGACGGCTTATGGTTCGACACCGCCACTGCTCGGATTCGTCCAGCCAAGCACGAATGGCCTAGCAAAAAAAGGCCCCATATGGGGACAGGCCGTGTTGGATTTGGTAAAGGTGCAAAAAATACCCCATGTTCTGCTTGTCGGATATTGGCAGCAATACACCAAGGGCCGTAGCGTCGAATTTTTGGCAGCCATGAAAGAAACGGTGGATCAGTTTAGCAAAGCTGGAGCTAAAGTTTGGATTTTAAAAGATGTTCCAACGCATGCGATGATCGTTCCCCGTGCCTTAGCC
>JAPLUM010000471.1 GCA_026397605.1 Verrucomicrobiota bacterium
CCGCACCTGGGGGAGCGGCGGCGTCGTAGGCACAGGAGGCGTGCAGGCACTCATCCTCAATTCTATTAGTTCCTTGGCCGAGGTGACCTTTACCCACGCCATCGATCTCGGTCACGCAGCCCGCACAGTGACGGTGAACGACAACGCTCAAACCGGTGCCGATTACGCCAGTCTCACCGGAGTGCTTTCAGGCACCGGCGGTGGCTTATTTAAGAATGGGGCCGGTATCTTGCGGGTTGGAAATCAAAACTCCTACACTGGAATCACCTCAGTGGATGCAGGCACCTTGGTGGTGTCTTCCCTCGGCAGCAGCACAGCTGGTGTTACTTCCAGTGTTGGCGCAGGCACGGTGACAATGGACGACACCAATGCCATCGTTCTCGGTAATGCCACAACCACTGGCGGCAATCTCCAATACGTGGGTCCTGGTGAGACCAGTGACCGTAAAATTCGCCTACGCGGCACCACCGCAAACAGCGCGATCTACGCGGACGGCGCTGGCCCGTTGATTCTCACCAATGTCGCTCACGACACGACGGAGACAGGCAACAAAACCCTTTCACTCCGCGGCACGAACACGGGTGGCAACATGATCACTAGCGTATTGTCTAACAATGTAGCTGGCACCCTCAATGTCACCGTGGACGGCGGGGCCACTTGGATACTAACCAACGCCGGCAACACCTACACAGCTGGCACGTCCGCCGGTGCCGGTGCTCTCGGGATTGGCGACGACCTGGCTCTCGGTACTGGATCGCTCACCAATACCAACGGTAACGTCTTCGCCTATGGGGCCGACCGCACCATCGCCAACGCCCTCGCCATTCCGAACAACGTCGCCAGCGGTTGGCTGGGAGACTACAGCCTGACCGTGGGCGGCATCACGACTCTTGCTGCCGCAGCCAACAACATCACCTTCAACAACAGCATCGTTACAGGTAAGGCCCTCACTTTGAATGGTGGAGTCACCGCGAACGCCCTGACCGCCAACCGCGCGTGGAACATCGACGGTCCCGGTGAGACAGTGATCAACGGGAACTTCACGACCTCGACGGCGTTCGGCGTGCGGTTCGACGTGATCGGCGGTGGAACTTTGAACCTGGGGACGAACGGAGCCACCTCGAACTTTAACCAGAGCATCACCGCTGTGGATGTGGACCGCGGAACCCTGAAGTTCAGCGCCAATAACGCCATTCCCACTCTAGCTGCCCTGAGTGGTGGCGTGACTTTAACCCCTGAACTCGTAAATGCTGACACCGCTAAAATCGACCTCAATGGCACGAGTCAGACGTTCAATGCATTTACGGCCACCTCAGATGGTATTTCGATCATCGATAACAGCGCTGCTGGGGCTGCGACCTTGATTGTAGGAGCCAACAATACCGCGGCTACATTCGGCACCGGCGGCGTCGGCACCTACTCCATCACCCAAACGGGTGGCGGGGCCATCAATCTGGGCAAGATCGGTACAGGCACGGCCAACTTTACGGGTGCTCTCGGAAACACAGGAACGGTCACTTCAAACGGCGGTGTTCTGAATCTAAATAGCGCAACGGGTGCAACAGGAGCTGTCGGTGACGGGGGCGCACTGAACTTCAAAGGCGGAATCACCACTCCAGGAAATTTAACCACGGTCACAACGAATAACGGTGGTCTGGTTAGTTTTGCCAGCGGTCTGGGCACTCCTTTCAATAATCTTGGCACACTGAGCCTAAGCTTGACTGCCAACTCCGGCCTCGAGCTCGATGTGGGTGACAGTGGAACAGACAAATTGACCTCCACATTGGCATCGGTAGCCAACGTGACGACTTTGTTCATTAAAGATACCGACATCACGGGCGGTATGACCTACGATCTCATTGTCAACGCAGGCGGTGGCTTGGGTGTTCTGGGGAATTATTTGTTGAATCTGCCAGGTTACTCGGGCAGCACCTTGACGGTGACGCCGAATTTGGTTCAGCTAAATGCAGGCACCTTGGTCACAAGTGATGTCTATTGGAATAACGGCACCGGACTTGGCGGTGGCACGCTCACTCAGGCGTGGAACACGGTGGACGGAGTGACCAACAATATCAATTTCTCGGGCG
Organism: Verrucomicrobiota bacterium; assembly: GCA_026397605.1. Taxonomy (GTDB): domain Bacteria; phylum Verrucomicrobiota; class Verrucomicrobiia; order Verrucomicrobiales; family Verrucomicrobiaceae; genus Prosthecobacter. The sequence continues at coordinate 2,088 of JAPLUM010000471.1, forward strand.
TCGTCGCTGGCACTCCTGCCCTGCAGTTAAATGAAAATCTCCCGGGTAAAGGTCAAAAAGTGATCTTCCAAGGCGACAACATCACCGGTGGTGCCCCCTTGGCAACGACCCTCGAGCAGGCATTCACGGTCAATACCCTTGAATTCCGTCAAAGCACGACCGCAGCAAACACCTCGCGCACCATTTCCATCGCCCCCGGTGCAGTGGGCTCGAACTCGCTGACCGCAAAGCCTACCCTGGCAACTGATGGCATCAACCTCCAAACCGGTGCCGTGGGAACAGTTTCGATCTCCGCCCCTTTCGTGGCGGGTGCGAATCAAACTTGGACTGTGGCAGATGCCTCTGTTGAGTCCTCCGGCGGAGTCATCGCAGCTGGAACTCCGACAATTCTGGACGTGACCAGCACAACGGGAATGCGTGCGGGTATGACGATCACCGGGACTGGAATCCCGGCAGGAACAACCATCGTAAGCGTGAATAGCCCGACCCAAGTCACGCTTTCTGCTTCAGCCACGGCAGGGACAGCCCTTCAAATCACAGCAGTCCAGCAGCTGAACATGAGCGGCGCCCTCTCTGGATCTGGAAATGTCACGAAGGCTGGAGCGGGCAGAGTCGTCCTGAGTGGTGCCAATGGAACCCCAGCGGGGACCTACACCAATAGTGCTGGATCTACCCAAGTGAACACCCTCAGTGCTCTTGGCGGATTGGTGGGCGTTCCTGGATCGGGCAGCGATATCACGGTAACTGGTGGTTCGTTCTACTACAACAATGCAACCGCTGGAACCTTCGTCAATGACATCACCCTAAACGGTGGTGCCCTGAGCGCTGGTGGAAATAACCACATCTACAGCGGTAGCGTGAACGTCAGTGGCAATTCATTCATCAACATGGCAGATTCCGGTGGCTCCGCTCTGAACACGGCGCGCAGCATCACCCTTTCGGGTATCGTCAGTGGCTCCGGGAATTTGACCATCGACAGCAACAACGGCCTCAACGGTGGTAATCAATTGAATGGCACTCTGACGCTAAACAATGCTGGGAGTGCTTGGACCGGCGACCTGTTCTTCAATGAAGGAACCGTGACGCTCACCAACGCTGTAAGTCCAAGCTTTACCGCCAACGACGTTACCTTTAATGCCTTTGGCCGTTTGAATCTCCAAGGACTCAATGGTGCCACCCTGACGCGCACCGGAACGATCAATTACCTTGGCGGTGCCATCGGTGAGTTTGGTGTGGATAATACAGGTGCCGTGGTGAATGCCGACTTCTTGGTAAACCAAACTGGTCTGGTGGCGCTCGGTTCTGGTGGCACAGGCGGCAATGTCCGCATCTTCCTCGCCGATGCTTTCAGCAAGTTGACCATCAGCGGCGGGGTGACTTTGGGCGGAAACAGCTCCATATCTGTTGGTGGCGATGCGGTTGGTGTCGCCACGATCTCTGGTGTTATCGACGACGGGGCAAGTTCTTACAGTCTGGCCGTCAATAACGACTTCGGCGGGTGGGGAACCACGAACCGCGCTCTTCACCTGAGTAATGCAAACACCTACGCACCTTCACCGGCACCGGCGGCGATGCCGCCCGCACGCTTACCAGCAGCATCACCGGCCCCGCCGCCCTCACTCTCACCGGGCCAGTCAACTTGGGAGCAGCTGCTAACCTCGCCGGGCAAACGCTGACCTTGGCAGGAAACGGAGCGACGACCATTACAGGTGTGATTGCGGACGGCAACTTGTTCGCAAACAACCTCACTGTGACCAACACGGGCACAACCACACTTACCAATACGAATACCTATACGGGTTTGACCACGATGAATGGAGCGGCTGGTATCCTGATTCTCCAGGGTAGCAACGCCAGCGCTGGTGCCACAACCCTAACGGCTGGAACCATCCGACTGGACAACGCCAGCAACGGCGGCTTAGCCAGCGGTCTGCTCACTCTGAATGGCGGTACTCTCCAGGCCCTCACCGCAACACGCGATATCACCAACCCTGTGACTATAGCGGCCAGTTCCACGGTGTCTGGACCGCAAAGCATCACCTTGTCGGGCGGATTGGTTGAGGCCACCGGGGGCAATGCCAACCGCACGCTGACGAATAATCTTGATGCAGGACAGCTACTCACCATCTCTGGAACGGTCAACGTTGGAGCGACCGGCACCACGGCAGCACGCACCTTCGGCGTCGCTGGCACAGGGGACACCAGCATCACTGGCGCGATGGTTAACAATACAGCTTTTGCTCATGTGCTGTCCAAGACTGGAACGGGTACACTCACGCTTTCTAACACTCTAAATGCCTACACAGGTGGCACCGTCATTAACTCAGGCACTCTGCGCACTGGCGCTAGCAATGTCATTCCAAACACCGGCACGGTAACGGTTAACGCCACCACAGCGGGAACCGCACTCTTCGACCTCAATGGCAATAGTGAAACGATCGCTGCTCTCACCCTGGGTGGCACGGGTGGCCTCGCCACGAGTGTGAATCAAGTCACTACCGGTGCTGGCACCCTGACCCTCGGCGGCACAGTCACGGTCAGCTCCACCGGTAACTTCACCACTCCTGCTTTGATCATTGGCAATCTCGGCCTCGGTGCCGCACGCACCTTTACCATCGGCGACAGCACCGGCACCGTCGTTGATTTAGACGTCCAGGCCATTATCTCAGGCGCATTTGCTATCACTAAGAACGGTCAGGGCACCCTGCAGCTGAGCGGCACCAACACCTTTAATGGTTCCACTACGGTTACTGATGGCCAGTTGTTCCTCGATTACACGACAAACAACACCAGTAAGATCGCTGCTGCTGCCGGCCTCGTGCTTGGGGGAGCCACCACTGAACTTAACCCCACCGTTATCTTCAATGGCAACGCCACCGCACCGACTACGCAGGCCTTTACCACCCTGACGGTCAATGCAGGTAGCAACAACATTGGCGTGGTTAGCAACGGCGGGCAGGCGGCCAATGTAAACTTCACCACCATCACGCGCGCTACTGGCGGCACTGTGGATTTCAGCCTGCCTGCGGTGGGTAACATCACCACCACTCAGCCTTTGGTCAATGGTATCTTGGGCGGCTATGCTACGCTCAACAATGGCACTGCCTTTGCCTCGAAAGATGGCAGCAACAACCTCGTCGCTGTCACCTCTGCTGTAAAAGATGATGTCACGACTTGGTTGGCCACAGACAATGTTGTTGATAGTGCCGGCTTCACGAACAGCCTTCTCGATTGCACCACGGTCAACAGTATCACCTTCTCCGCCGCTGCGCCTTCCGTGGTCACCAGTATTGGACGTTTCGGCATCAATAGTGGCGGTATCCTCGTCACTAGCTCCTCCACTGCACCTAGCATTACTGGCGGCACGCTCGTCTCCGGCACGGGTGACATTATTGTAAATGCCTATTCAGCGGCAGATTTTACCATTTCATCCGCCATCCGCGGAGCCACCAGCGTGACCAAGGCTGGCCCAGGTGCTCTCGTCCTAGCTGGCAGTAATACCTCCACTGGAGCTATCACTATTACAGAGGGACTTGTAAAAGTGTCTGGTGGTAATGGCATCGGCGATGCCGCAGCTGTCAGTCTCAAAAATGTTGCTGCCTCTGGCCTGCAACTGCTCAGCAACGAAACTGTCGGTAGCATTGCTGGTGGCGGCACCCTTGGGGGAAATATAGCCCTCGGGACTAGCACCCTGACGATTAATACCAACACCGCTGGCACCTTCGCCGGAGTTTTCACAGGATCTGCCGGCAGTGCCATCGTGCGCAATGGCACCTCAGGTGGTGGAAATCTAACACTTACGGGCGCCTCAGGATCTGGATTCACCGGCACGGTAACACTCAATGGCGGACTCACCTTCCTTGATGGTCTTGGCAGCATGGATGCCAGCAGCATCACGGTGAACAAGGGGGCCTCATTTCTCATTAGTAACAACGGAGGCACTCGCTCCAGCACTCGCTTGCTGGATACGGCTTCCATCATCCTCAATTCTGCGGATGGAGCGTGGAGCGGCGAGACCAGACCAAGTGGTCTTGCCGTCCGCACGGATCAGAATGCGACTACAAGTGAAACAATTGGCGTTCTCTCCTTTGCCTCCGGAGCCAGCTACTTCCGTGGCGATGCCAGTGGCACCACAGGAGTCGCAGGCATCCTCACCAGCAACTTCACCCGCAGCAATAGCGCCACACTTGATGCGCGTGGTCGTGCTCTCGGCGGCTCCACCGGTGACCGCAACCAGCTCCGAATTGTTGATGCCACCAATCAGACCAATTTCATCAATGCACTCGTTGGTGGCGCGGGTGCAGCTGGCACGAAGAATGTATCCATCGTTCCATGGGCCTTTGGAGAGTCCACAGCCGGAACACTTGCAGACGCAAACATGGGGAACTCACTCGTTACTTATGTTTCTGGAACGGGCATCCGTCCGCTAGATCTCCTCACGGAATACAACACCTTTGGCGGCACTCCCGCAGTGACTGACAACATCCGTGAGTCTCTTGCAGCAGACCTTACTGGCATCGGTGGTAATACCATTAACGCCTTGGTGGTTAACAACAGCAACACTGCCACTGGAACTGTGAATGTCACCGGCACTGGTGCAGGTCAGACATTGGCGGTAACCTCGGGCACCATGCTCTTCACTGCTACGGCAGCCACCACAGGCACGCCAGCTATGGGAATCACCCTCGGAGGATTTGATAGCGGTATTACCGTCGGCAGCACGAATGAGTATGTCGTCTTTGTTCAGAATCCTACTTCGGCTGCGGCTGGTGGTGTAGTGACCGCAACGATCTCCTCTCCGTTAACGTCCACGGCAGACATCACCAAGTCTGGACGTGGCGCTCTCGTGCTCTCCGGCACCAACACAGCGGGTGGGGGAACCAAAAAGACCACGATCAACGAGGGGATTCTCGAAATCTCCAGCCTCACCAACATCGGTGGCAGCACAGGTAGCCTCGTCTTTGCTGGAGGAACGCTACGTCTCGGCTCCACCCTGACAGATGACATTTCGCTACGCACCGTCACTTATCTGCAGGGTGGTGGCACCATTGACACGAATGGAATTAATCTGACGCTGGCAAACAGCGCGGGTTCCGGTGTCGGAGGCCTTACAAAGACAGGCGCGGGCAATCTCACTCTCAATGCCGCTTCCACTTATTCAGGTGGCACCACCGTCCTCAATGGCACTCTGACGACAGGAGTCGCAAATGCGTTTCCTGCGACAAGCAGCCTCACCGTCAATGGTGCTGGCGCAGCCGTAAATCTTGGAACGGCAAACCAAACCCTAGGCGTGGTAACATTGACCGCTGGTGCAATCAACGGCACCGCTACGCTGACCTCTTCAGATCTCCAACTTGGCGGCGGCACCATTGCCAGCACAGTGATTCTTGCAGGCACGACCGGCTTAACCAAGACAACGGCAGGCGTCGTCACTCTCGCTGGTGCGAATACGTTCACCGGACAAACGCTGCTGACGAATGGTGAGATCAGCTTTAACAGCATTGCCAATGCCGATGGCACCGCCAGCGCCCTTGGTGCACCAACCACCGCTACCGCCGGGACAATCCAGATGGGGCTGGGCGCAAATGCCACCGCACTTACCTACACCGGTTCTGGTCACACCACCAACCGCACCATTGATCTCGTTGGTGCCACAGGCTCCTCCACTATCAATGCCAACGGCACTGGCGCTCTCGTCCTGAACGGTGCCATTACCTCCGAGGAATATGGAGCCAAGAGCATTGTTCTCTCAGGAACATCAGCCGGTGCCATCATCAACAAAGTTACCGTTCCCATCACTGAGTGTTTTGGTGTGCTGACCCTGCAAAAAGCCGGCTCAAACACTTGGCAGCTTGATGCTACCAACACCTACACAGGTGCAACCCAACTTGACGACGGGAAACTAACCATTGCCGCTGTGCAAAACCTGACGGGTGGGCTCACCCTCGGAAGCACCAACGCAGTGACCACCGCTGGTACCCTAGACATTACGGCCAACACCACCTTTGGCGGACCAATGGTCGTGCAGACTAACTCTGCCTCGAATACCAATCACCTCAACATTGCCGCAGGATCGACTTTGACCGTGAACAACAATGTGACCATCGGCTCAAACGCAGGGAATTCGACCACCCTTCTTGATTCGTCAGGCGGAGGCACCTTCAACGTGACCAATCCAGCGGCTAACGGCATTTTCGCAGTAGGCGGCAACAGCGCCACAGGCAACCAAACCATAGCAGACTTGAGTGGCCTGGGTTCCGTCGCCATTGCCCTCGATCCAACCACTGGCATCGTGCGCGTCAATCCAAACAACGCGACAAACATCGCAGCGAAAGACTCCACCCTCATCCTGCCCAGCACTGGCGCAGGCACGACGACGATCACTGCTAACATCCTAGCAGTCGGTGATGGTGGGCAGAATGCGAGTGCGACCCAGCTCAATAAGGTGAAACTGGGTAGCGGACTCAACACGCTGAACGTCAATACCGTCAACATCGGCACGGGCACGCGCGACATCGGCGAAGTCTCCTTCAATGGTCCCACTGGCAGTGTCGTTCTGCGTGCTGCGGATGGCGTCAGCCGGGTGGCGTTTAACATGGGCACTGGTGCAGCTACCACTGGCGTTACGGGCGCCTTAGGCAACAACTTCGACGTCACGGGTCACAGTGCTTACCTGCTGCTCGGCGCGGTCAACATAGGCACGCAAAACCGCAACAGTGACCTGCTCAACACCTTCGCCTTCAATCAAGGCACCCTCGACATGACAAGCCTGAATGCCTCCAGCAAAGGAGCGAACGGCAACACCACCACGACGAACATCAATCTCGGAGGCGGCACGGTGACGTCAGGCGCTTGGACACTGGCAAGCAACACTGGACCTGGCACCGCAGTCGCTAACGCGAACATCACCGGCGGTGTGGTCACCCTGTCCGGCAATATCAGTCGTGGTGTGAACACCGGGGCTGGCACTGCAACGGCCACAGTAACACTTGCTGGCGGCACTTTGAATATGGGTGGCAATAGCATCGGCAGTCTGACTGCGCCTGTGGCATTTGTCGCTCAATCAGGCTCGGTCTCTGGCCTTGCAGAATTGAATGGTGGCGGCGCTTTGACTAAAACCACCACAGGCACTTTAATCATGAGAGCTGGTAATAACTACACCGGAGCCACCAACGTCTCTGATGGTACACTCCAAGTCGGCGTCGGTGGAGTCGGCACCACGGGAACCGGTCTAGTCACAGCTGTGAAGACGGGTGCGTCTTATACGAATGCTCCGATCATCTCCGGCTCAGGCAGCATCAACGGTGCTGTCGTCATCGGTGACACTGTCACTGCTGGTAACCGAGGCATCCTGGCACCAGGCGATGGTAATACCACTACCAGCAATGCAACACTCACCATCACGGCCGCAGGCGGTTTGACCATTGCTGCTGGTTCTCAGACACAGCTCGGCATTACGGCTGCTTCGGGAACGGATGTAGCTTTTGCCTTATCTGGCCTTTCAGCCTCTGCCTATCTTGCAAGCTTAGGTTCCACCTCGGATGCCTCTTTGACGACGCCAGCCGCTTGGGCAAATCAGCCCACCTCGGGTCAGGCTGACTTCATCAAGATCAATAACGGTGCCGGCGCTCTCGTTCTCGGGACCAATGGCGGCGGTGCTGCTGCGACTCAGGGCATTGTCTCGATCTTCTCCAATGGTCTGAATACTGGGTCTCTAGCCGCAGGTCAGATCTTCAATCTCGTGGATTGGTTCGGCACCTTCAGCGGTGGTTTTAACCTTGGTTCTGGCCTGACTCAAGGTGGCATCTATGGCGACTTTGACCTCCCAGACATCTCCATGACGTCCTTTAACTGGGACACATCTGCCTTTAAATCCCACGGGGTGATCGCCGTCGTGGGTGTCGTCCCTGAACCAAGTCGCGCGATGCTCATGCTGCTAGGTCTCCTGGCACTTGGCTTCCGTCGTCGTCGGATTCAGGATTGATCTTCTGAAATCACTCGCTGTCAGCGTGGTGAGGCTCTATGACAGGGGGCTCATCACGCATGTCTCAAGTTATCATCTACACCGACGGTGCCTGCAGCGGCAATCCTGGCCCTGGGGGCTACGGAACCATTCTGCAAAGCGGTAAGCACAGCCGTGAGCTTTCCCAAGGCTATCGGAAGACCACGAACAATCGCATGGAGCTCATGGCGGTCATCGCTGGCCTGCAAATCCTGACTCGTGCTTGTGAGGTAACGCTTTATTCCGACTCTCGCTACGTGGTGGATGCCATCGAAAAAGGCTGGGCCAAAAGCTGGAAGGCTCGCGGCTGGAAAAAAGCCGATAAGCAGCCCGCTATGAATGCCGATCTCTGGGCGCGTGCCTTGGAATTGCTCCTGAAGCACAAGGTCAAGCTCGTCTGGGTCAAAGGTCATGCGTCGAACGAAGGCAATAACCGCTGTGATGAGCTGGCCGTGGCTGCTTCTAAATCGGGGGACCTGTTGGTTGATACAGGTTACGAGGTGGCCAAGGAAGTGGTGCCTTCACTGCTCTAGATCTTTGACCATTTTTCCCTGAATCTGTCTCAGTACATAAAGACAGGCCATGGCGGCTGAAAGCATCTGCACCAGCACGCTGGAAAGAGCAATACCTGCCGCACCCATGGTCTGCATCAGAATCCAGTTCAGGGAAGCGTTGGCAATTAAACCAATCGCCGAAAGCACCAGGATGAATCGAGTCGCCTGCAGGGCCACCACTACCCGAGAGGCCAGCCCTCCGAGGATATAAAAAGGAATCTGGAGTGCGGCGTAGCGGAGCACATGTGCCACGCGCTCTGTATCCGTCTCAGAGAATGACCCGCGCTGAAAAAGCAGCTGAATCACCAGAGGTGCCAACCAACAAAGAAGAAGGGCAGCTGGTAAAGCAAAACTCAGAATGATCCCTGCACTGCTGAAAAGCTGCCGCCGCACTCCATGCCAATCCCTGCGAGCTACCTTATCAGCAAAATAGGGGAAAAGCACATCACAGGCGGGAGAGGCCGTCAGAGCCAGAATGATGCCGCAGACTTTATCTGTGTAGCCTAGCACGGCAACACTGCCTGGCTCCAGCCAAGCCGCCATGGTCTGATCTACGATCACAACGCTGGTGAAGATGGCTCCCGCAAACACAAACGGCAGTGCATTTTTCATCACAGGCACCATCCCGACCTCCCATTGGAACAGGCATTTCCAAAGAAAACCCAGCGTGGGTTTAAAACCAAACCAAAGCACCACGATGAGTGTCAGCATGTGCAAAAGCGCACCTAGCAAACTGCCATACAATAGAGTTTGCAGGGTTGATCCTGACCCATCTTTGAAAAAGAAAATCAAAATCACCACAGGAACCAAAACCGGCGCTGCCGTAGCCACGGTGAAGAATTTATCTGCCCGAAGCCAAGTGCTCAGCTGAAAACTCATGCCAAAACACAGCATGAATGGCAGGAGCTGGCGCATCATGTCCACCGCCACCTGCTGCTTTTCCGCCGTAAAACCCGTGGCGATCCAGACGACGTAAAAGGGGGCCAAAAAATAAACAGCCACCGCAATGAAGAGCAAAACTAAAGCATGCACGAAGCAACTCTGCACCGCCAGACGATAGGCCCTCTGCTCACTTTTCTGGTAACGCATCTCCGCATACATCGGCAGGAACGACTCGGGAATGCCCCCACCGACCAGCGCCGCAAGGAAGGTCAGCAATCCAAAGGAAAACATGAAAGCATCCAGCGAATCACTGGTGCCAAACTGACGCGCGACGACGGCATCCTTCACAAAAGACAGCGCTTTGGTCCCCAGAGTCAGCAACGCCACCAGTACAAACCCTGACACCATGCGCGAAGCCAGGCCACGCTGGAGCTGGCTTTTAATAAGAGTGGTGAACTTCTGGATGAGGTGCGGCAAGAGTTTGAAACTATAAAGCCTCTCCTGAAGGCGGCAAACACTGTCATGACGAAGGCTGAACAAAGTTGAAGACAAGCTCGCAGATGCATCCCATACTAGCCGCCCCTATTCTGGCCATGAGCGATAACGAAGTGACTTCTGATACACCCGCACCGAAACCCTCGGTCGCGGTGGACCTTTCTGATTTGAAAATGATGCCCGGCTGGGTTTCCGGCATCGGCAGCGCACCTGCGAACCTGAGCCGCTTCGAGGAGCGCGAAGATCGTGGACCGCGCCGTGATGGAGATCGCCGAGGTGGACCTCCTGGCCGTGGTGCTGGTGGTGGGCAAAGCCGTGATCGTGGAGACTCTCGTCCACCACGCCGTGATGGTCCCCCCGGACAAGGCGGCGGACCGCGCCGTGATGGTCCTCCGGGACAAGGTGGGGGCCCTCGTCGAGACGGCCCTCCTGGCCAAGGTGGCGGACCGCGCCGTGATGGCGGTGATCGTAATGGCCCACGCCGCTTCAGCGACCGCGATGGCCCACGCCAGCCTCAGCGCGATTGGGTGGAAATCCCACGCGATGTCCAAGTCACCATCGAGCCTGAAGACAAATCTGCCGAAGCTCTGGCCAATCACATCCGCAACAGCGGCCACGCTTTTAGCATGTTTGATGCCGCACGCCTTGTGCTCGCCGAGGGAGATCGCTTCCAGGCGCGCTACACCTGTGCTTCAGAGCGCCAGTCCGGTTTATTTGTGACGCCAGCTGATGGCGGACTCTTTTTGACTCGTGATGAGGCGACTCAGCACGTGCTGCGCGGCGCTGCCTTGGAAAGCTATTATCGCACGGAAGAGATCGAGCTGGAAGAACCTAAGGGCGACTTCAAAAGCGTCGGTGTCTGCGGCATGAGCGGTGAACTCATCGCCCCACCGAGCCATCACAGCTTCCAGACAGCCATCATCCGTCTGCATCGTGAGCGTTTTTCAAACATGCCGCTGGAAGACTACAAGCGTCGTGTGCGTGTCGAGTCTGATCCAGAACTCGTCACTAAATGGAAAGAGCAGCAGAAAAAAGGCATGCGCTGGATCTGGCTCAAAGATGAGCCCGCAGAAGGTGCTGAACCAACGACCCTGAGCACACGCGCCGAGATGGAGTCCCATTTCCGCCGCATTCATGGTGAAGATGCCGTCCGTGAAGTGCGTGAGGCCATTGTTCATGGCAATGTCGACAAGCAAAAGCTTTCCCACGTCCTCTTCATCCTGCTCCGTGGTGCAGTGGATACCGCGCGCAAGCACCTCTTTGAGATGTCGCAAAAACTTGGCGGTGGCTTTGAGCGCCGCAGCCTGAAGCTCTTCAAGCGCCGCGCTGGCAAGCTTTTTGTCTGCCGTGTCAAGCCCAAGGCCATCGATCCAGGAGTCGTCTTTTCGACTCGGGTCTCAAACCTTGTGGAAGTGCTGAAAGGCAAGTCCGGCATCATGCTGCATGATTTGGTGGAGGCCATCTGCCCTTCCGCTCCTGCCGCAGAACCCGTCGAAGGTGAAGCGACTGCGCCTAAGGTGACTGCACCACCCACAGAAGAACAAATCTCCGTTATCAAAGATATCCGCTGGCTGGCCAATGAAGGCTACGTCATCGAATACAGTGATGGCATGGTCTTCCTCGGAGTTCAGGGAGAAGTCCAGGCACCTAAAGCTCCGAAAGCTGCTCCAAAGGCTGAGGCCGCAACCGAAGCAGCGCCTGCTGAAGTTTCCGATGCAGCAACCGAAGAAGCTGATGCGCTAACAACGGCCGAAGAAGTCGAAGCTCCAGAGTCTGTCGAAGAGGCGACTGCTGTAGAATCTGAAGCTCTCTTGGTAGAGGAAGTGACCGAACCCGAGGTCGAGTCTGAGATCACCGAGGTAAAGGAAGATCCAGTGCCTTGAGCTCATCTCTAGCCTGATCTATTCATGAAAGTCGCGGTAGGGTTTCGTGAATAGATCAGGCTAGTTAATGGGCCGGCGTCCTGCTGATTTGTGCCTTCCACGAGATTCAACCTTAACACCAGACTTGGGAGTTAAGGTTTGAATCATCCAGGCTTGTGCTGAAATCTGAAGATTACTTTTTCTTCCACTCTTCGCCCTCGTCGTCATCGTCGTTACCGCTATAGCCATCATCGTAGCCTTCTTCGGTGTCGTCATCGTCGTCCTTGTCCAGGTTCAATCCAGCTAAAGCGTCCAGATCTAAATCAAGCTCATCTGGGTCGATCTCATCGGGATCCTCATCTTCCTCGGCTGCCGATGCAGCAGCTGCTGCTTTATCTTCCTGGCCACGCTTTTCGATCTCTGCGAGGGTTCCCGTCATGTCATCCACACTGTCCCAAACATGCTGGGCGACAAACACTGGGGCACCCTGCTGAACAGCCATGGCGATGCTGTCACTCGGCCGCGTATCCAGCTCGATCAGTTTCCGTGAATGCAGCTCATTTTCGGCTGAAAGGATCATGCGCGCATGAAACACACTGCCATGCACTTCATTGATGATGACGCGGTCCACCTTGGCCCCAAAGGCCAGTAAAACCGTGGCCAGTAGATCATGGGTCATCGGACGCTCTTTGGAGATTCCCCGCATGAACATTGAGATTGCCGAGCCTACGGACTCATCCACATAGATGACGAAGGTTTTCTCTTCATTGCCCAAAAAAACGGCAAAACTTCCGTCCAGGGGTAGAACAGCGCGCACTTGGGCTTCAACGACATCTCGATTCATTCCAGCCATTAAAGCGCGAGGCATCACTCTGGCAACCAGTGGCTCGTAAAGTTTTCTGAACTCGAAGTGGTGTCCCCGACAGGAATCGAACCTGTATCCAGCATTTAGGAAACGCTTGTTCTATCCGTTGAACTACGGGGACTATTGATTATCAGCGATTTAAATCGGATTCGCTCGCTGAAACATTCAAAGTAAGAATGAAAGTAAGAATACGTCCTTTCTTGTCTATGGATGTTCAAGCGTGTCCAAGATGACAGAAAAAGAGACTGAGCGCATCTACTTTTTGAGGGCGTTTTACATGGTCTTTTTTAGTCGCAAAAACGCACCAAAAATTTGAGCGATTGAGTGGCCTCTGGTGTGACTTTGCTCCAGCTCGACACTGAAGCGATTCTAAATGTCCATCGCTGCACCGTTCCGCCTGAGCCATTCCTTTTGTTCAAGATAGCTAGGAATGATCTTGTCCACTTCGTTCCAAAAGGCTTCGGTATGGTCGAGGTGATGCAGATGACAAAGTTCGTGGACGATGAGGTAGTCGATGACCGTGGCGGGTGCCATCATACACTTCCAGTGGAAGGCGATATTGCCTTTGGGCGAGCATGAACCCCAGCGATTGCCAAGTTCGCGAACAGCCAAACGGCGAGCTGTCACCCCGACCTTGGGTGCGAAGTAATTAACGCGTTGGCGGATACGTTCGAGGGCACGGGCTGTGAAGTATTGTCGAAAGGCGGCTTTGGCGAGACTGATGTCACCGCCTTCAATGAGATCTCTGCGGAGACAGAAACGCCCACCTTTCAAAAGCACTGGTTCATCCTGATCAACAATTAACAAGAGGCGGTAAGAGCGGCCCATATAGAGAAAGCCTTCCCCATTTCGATACTCACGTTGGATGCGGGTGGCATTGGCATCTCGCCATTCCGCTAGGGTCTTGTAAATCCAGAGACGTCGAGAATGGACGATACTTGCGATGCGTTTGTCTGCGAGAGTCTTGGGCGCGCGCACCACCACGCGACCATCGCGTTCGACAATGATGTCTGCCGTGGAGCGACGGCTACGCACGACCTCATAGTTGAGGTCTTTGTCGTGGACGATCTTCATTTAATCAGTTCATTTTGGCGTTTCTCTGCCAGTTTTACGATTTCCACCGCAATACGTTCCTGCCGTTCAACAAGCTGTGGAATGCCCATAATGAGAATCTCGGTGCCGATGTTGCCCCGCAAGCTCTTCACTTCGAGGGGCTTTTTCCAAAAGTCGATAATGTCGATGGTGGTTTGGAGGATTTCGACAACGTTCAACATGAGCGCCTTAACAGCTTCTTCTTGATCAAGTGGCACTAAGCCATCATCAAAAGCGATCTGGATAATGTGTTCGTAAAAAGTGGTGGCCTCCTTGGTCATTCCATGGTGGGATTCCTTGCGACCCTCCGTTGCTTCGACGCGTAATTTCTCGTATTCGCTAGCTAGCAGCTTCCAGTTGTCCTGGTGATCTTGGATGAGCTTCTCCAGCTTCTCACTTAGCTTTTTGTAGAAGGCTGGATCTTCGTCAAAATGCACTGTGCAATGCTTGCGGATGGCATGTTCCATCTCGCTGGCTTTAGCTTCTGGATCACCTTGAGAATGTTTTTGCACATTGGAGATGAAGTCATCAGACAGCAGTTCAATGGGTGGAATCTTGGGGTTAATACCAAGGTCGATGAGGTGCTCATTGATCAGTGCTTTCACCTTGGCCCCCGCGTCGGCAATATCGAGTGACTCGTCTTTGTAGCGCTCCTTGATCATTCGCAGCAGGTAGCCGAAACGCCTCGCTGGACCGCGATAGGGATGTCCGTCGGCGTTCGGAAGAATCAGATTTAGGCTTTGCAGAAACTTTTTCAGATACACTTCAAAGTCAGCCCGTCGTTTGATGTCCTTCATTGCGGTAACTGCCGAATGAACGACCGCTACGTCGGTCTCAGGGTTGGCGAGAGACCCCTTCACGAAAGCCTCAATTTGGGATACCCCTGCTGCGCGGAAATGATGCAGCAGCCGCTGATAGCGTTCTTCAAGAATTGGCAGTTCAGTCAGAAGATTCTTCAGACCACCCTGAATGTCTTCGGCATCTTCTTCGGCGTAGATGGAAAGAGCTGTAGTGAGATGATTGGCCAACCCGATGTAATCAACGATAAAGCCGCGCTGCTTACCCGAGGCCACGCGATTCACACGGGCAATGGCTTGAAGTAAGTTGTGTTCCTTGAGCCGCTTGTCGATATACATCACCTGTTCAACTGGAGCATCAAATCCGGTAAGGAGCATGTCGCACACGATCAGGAAGGCGATGCCAGTCAGATCCTTGTCCGGGTCTTCCAGATCGAAGGGTTTACAAAAGTTCTCCACTGCGCGCCAACGTTTAGACTCTTTGCGAGCTTCGGTAATAACGGCCAACTCGTTGGTGGCATCCGATGACACGACAACCACGGCTTTAAGAAAGGCAATACGTCGGATTAAATCGCAGTCTGGCTTGGGTTTGATCTTCTCTTGATCAAGCCGCTCTAACAAGGCTACACGAATCGCTTTCTGATAGCGTACGGCGGCTAACTTAGAATGACATACGACCTGCGCTTTGAATCCGTCGGGCAAGATGTTGTCGATATAGTGAGCCACGAGATCACGCGAGATGGCTTCGATGCGCTTCTCTGCTTCCAGGATATCTCCGCTTGCGCCATACTTCTTTTTGATGGCCGCGATCTCCTCTTCGGTGCGGTAGCGGAAGAGATCTTCGAATTTGGTATCGAAGTCATTCTTATCCTTCAGCGCCGTGTCTGCCGTGCGTCCTTCATAGAGTATTTGGAGCGTTGCGCCATCATGAACGGCGTCCATCAGTTTGTAGGTGTCAATGTAATCACCGAAGCGCTTCGTTGTCCTCTTGGCACCATGTTGCTCCGTAATAAGTGGTGTGCCTGTAAAGGCGATGCGGGTGGCCTTCGGGAACGCCTCGAAGATATTATCACCGAGATCGGAGCCCTGTGTGCGGTGCGCCTCGTCGATCATTAAAAGGATGCGCTCTGAGGGGTTCACCACTCCAAAGGTTTCACCGGAAGGTGGAGCACCGTAACTCACGAGCGCCTCTCTCAAGACCATGGGCAATGACTCACTACGCTCCATAAACTTGTGAGTCATCACCATGTTAATGTCGGACGCCCCGCCTCTGAGATGCTCGCGGAGTTGGATCGTGCTTTCGATCACATGCACTTTTCCGCCGATCAGCTTGGCCGTGGCGGAGAGCTGTTCTTCGAGATCCACGCGATCATTGATGAGCAGAATTTTAAAATCGGCTAGGTCTGCCGCCGCACGGATCATTCGTGCCACAAAGACCATGGTCAACGATTTGCCGGAGCCCTGCGTATGCCACACCACACCAGAGCGCTCCATGGGTGTCTTCCCGGCGCGCAGACGGTCAATAATACGGCAGGCGGCACGGTATTGCTGATAGCGGCAGACGACTTTCACGCGCTTGCCGCTCTCCGTGTCCATGAATACGGAACAAGTGCGTAGAATTTGCAGCAGCGTCTTCGGCGGCAGTATCCCCTGAATCATGCGCTCTTGCTCACGCTCGATGCCAAGGGGCGGCGTGTATTGGCGGTCGGACTCCGGCCAGATGTCCTTCCATGCGTAGAAATGTTCATATCCTGACGTGATGCCGCCATAAGTCGCCTTCTCGCCGCAGGTGGAGATGAGCAGGAGGTTAGTATGAAACAAGCGCGGCTCGCCTTCGCGAAGCCCGGCAGCCTTGGTTTCCTTGCGACCATCGCGATAGCGCAGCAGTTGCTCAAAGGCTGCGTGCATCGGGTTGGCCGTCGTGGCATCGCCGATCTTAGCCTCCACTATTACTAACGGGATGCCATTCACAAAGAGTACGATGTCCGGGATGATGAATTGCTTCACGCAGCCCGGCGTGTCGATGCGGAACTGGTTGATGGCGTGAAAGGTGTTTCGCTCCGGGTGCTCGAAGTCGATCAGCTTCACTACGGGATCCGGCTCACCGGTTTCTTCATTGCGATCTACCTGCGCTTTGAATAGGAGTTTCTGAATCCCCTCATTCGCCTCCAACAGCGTGCGGTTCGGTTGGCGAAGGATCTGGCTGCGCAGGTCGTCGAGTTGGCGTTCGGTGAGCCAAGGATTGATGGCTTTGACTGCCTTGCGAAAGACCTCTGGCAGCAGCCACTCGCGGAAAGTCTTTCGCAAGCTTTTCGCCGGATCACTTGGGATCATCCCGCATCCCTGATCCACGACCGTCCAACCCAGCGCCGCGAGCTGGTCGAGGAAGGGTTTTTCGACGTGGAGGTATTCAGACATGAGGTGATTAGGCTAGCAGTGCTTCAGCGAGCGTCACGCATTGCTGGCGGATGCGTTCAGACTCCTCCTGAAACTCCGGCTCCATGTGGCGATTGTTCAGCCGGAACGCAGCACATGCCATGGGGCCTTGAGCTTCCGGCCCTTGAAAATAATTCTTCAAGGCATGAACTGCGTGCCGCATTCCTCGATTTTCAACACGCTTTTCTTCATGAAACCCTGACACGGCTTTATGCGTTCCGTCGAGGTAGTTCATCGCCAGATAGAGAATGTCGTGAACATCTTTGTTGGCCTTCCGGCCCACTGGGCCACCAAACGCATTCAATTTAAGCACTAGGAGCGGACCAGCTTCCGCTACGCGAATTTCCTCCGTTTGCGGTACTCCGATTAACGTAGTGCCAGAAACTGTAATGAGCCTGTTTTGCTCTAGCGCCCGGTTGATGCCTGGAACCACTCCAACCGACAAACTGTCATCCACCACCACGGTTCCAGTATCACTTTCCCCATCATCCGTTAAAAGATCTACGAAGAGCGTCAACTCTTTAAACTTTCGCACAAAACGCTTGTCCTCCCATTTGAAACCGTGAGCTGAGAGGGTCTCTCGAATGCTGCCATACATGCTGCCGCCAGCGCCTATGCTGATGCCGAAGTCCACATCCAGCGTAACGGGTCCCAACATACCATCTTCAGGTGGTTTGGTCAGGTGGCGAATGGCTAGACCACCAACTAGGACCAGATCATCGCGATAGGCAGACAGGCAATCCCAAGTGGTTAGGAGAGCCCGCTGGGGTAGGTCCATGGCGTCCGCAGCATATTTATCAAACGTATCGTGTTTCATCGGGCAAATTCTTTCCACTCGCGCAGCGCTTCGGCTTGATCAGGGCCGCGTTGCCCGACCTGAAGTAAATCAAGATAAATTTGCACGTCACTCACGAGATTGAAACCCCGGACCTGCTGGACATCGAAAAAGATTCCCTCATCCTCTGGAATGATCAGCCAGAGGTTCCCGCCCGTTTGAACTTTGCGGGCAAATGGGACTTCGGGTACTTGCCTCGTTCGCACATATGCCGATACCAGAGGGGGGGTCGTATAAGGGTATCGCAGATGAGCCGCAAACCATTGTGTGAAATAAACACGATCTTCACCAAGCGCATCCCGAAGCGTTCCGGCAAGCTCATTTAGATCACTTGTAAGCGTTGAGTATTGAACGATCTCAACACGTTTGCGCCAAGCATCATTTGTTTTCCAAGCGTCCAGCAGTAGGTCAAATTCTTGCAGTCGATAGATTGCCCGGCTTTTGATTCCGGGAGCGACTTTCTCCCGTAACACATAGCCATAAGTAACAAGCGTTTTGAGTATTCTCGAAATCAGCCCAGGGGATAGCCGCGTGTGCTCGCCAAGCTCCTCTTGTGTCCAGGCCCTTCCGCGACTGCTCAGGAAGGCGCGGATGATGCGAGAGGTTTTCAGGGAGAACAAATCAGGCTCGGAAACCGGGTTTCGATAGGTCTTCCCCTTGGGCTGGCGATCCAGCAGGTAATGAGCGGTCTTGATGAAGAGCCTTCCGTTCAGGTCGGCATGATTGAGACCTTTTTTTCTGAAGTCAGTGGCCAATGCATCAGGAATGTGCGCGTAGAGCAAGATCACAGGACGCCCCCTGTCCTGATCCGGCAGCCCCTGATCAAACACCTTCCGCGAAGGATACAGATGCGGATGAATGGCAAACTGGAATTTCTGATTCAGGGCCTCCAAGCGCAGTTCCGCCCCCCCGGCAGAAAGCGATGCTGCACGGATCTGCGGCTCCGTTTCGTCCTGAGTCTCCAAAGAACGGACAAAGGCGCTCAGAAGAGCTTCGGTGGTGTCAATGACTTTAGTTTTATTCAAAATGGCTGTTTTACTGCTCAGTAAATTAACTCAATTAAAGCAAATGAACCACAGAATTTTTGTCAATTTTACCCAAACAACCTATTTTACTAAACAGTAAAACTTTACATTTCAGTAAAATGAAGCCGGGACTTTGAACGCAAGTTCAACTCTCAAAAGCCTCCATATGCCTACATTAATGGGCATCCGAATCTATGGGTAAAGTTACTTTACGGAGGATTTCAGCGGTTTTATGGGATTGATAAACGCCAGTGATTCCGCCTCGGGACAAAGACTCGGTTATTTACCTGATAATTAGATGTTTATGTGGTGCAAAATCACCTCGCAAGCTCCCGCCCTGTGAATGTTGAGATTGCTCCAGTGATGGCTCAACGGCGTCCTTGTTCCAGGAGAATTTATCCAGCTTCAGCTTCCTGAATGGCTTTCAGCGTCTTTAAAGTGGCATCCTTCCATTCGAGGCGTCCATTGGCAGCTCGACCCAGCAAGACTCCGGCGGCGGTGGAGGGGCTGTCCAGATCGTAGTCCTGTGTAAAGCGGTAGGTCTCGCCGTCAGCCACCATTACCCCTTGTGAGAGCAGATCTCGCCGCTTGGCCGCCATGTAGGCGTGAATCGCCTCAGACTCTTTCGTAACGGCCCGAGAGCCTGCGCAAACGATGAACCCACCCGGTAGCGGGTAGCCCTCGGCAGTGATGATTTTCGATTTTGGCGTCAGGAAGAGCATCGTTCGCGCACTTACAGCCGTCTTGGACTCCTTTTGCTCAAAGGCGGAGATACCCAGCAGCGGCAAAACGCGCAGCATGGTCCTCAGGAAGCTCTCGGCGTCTGCCGCGTCGGCATCACTCAGATTGGGGCCTGCGGGCTGCGGGCTCGTTGCCGTTGTCGAGGTGACAACGTTTGGCGGCGCTGGCCCGCTCGATCAAGCGACTCTCAATGTATTGCGCAGCGGCCACGTTAAGCGCGTTGTCCTTGCTCACAAAGAAAACGGCCCACTCCCAGAAGTCTTTGTTCTTGTGGTGAGAATCCAAGCGTGTCTGAATGCGGTCACTCTGCCCAATGTAGAGACTCGGCAGGGCGCTGCCATTAGGACCAGGGCCAACGAGAATGTAAACACCAGTGCGCCCAAACTCATCTCGCTGGCTCACTTCCTTGTAGGCAGCACGGGGAAAGGCGACACCCACACCTGACCAGTTGGGTTGATCAATCACTCGCAGACCGTCGGGATCTCCGTGCGGCATGAAAAGACGGACGGTGTAGGCTTGTTCGTTGAAGCGGTCTTGAGGCATGGCTGTATGATGGTTCAACACACATGTATGCAGAGCTCTGAAAGCGAGCTAATCATTTTCCATAGCTTTCTTCAAGGCCGCCTCTCGTTCATAAAGCTTCAAAGTCTCGTCAATTGAAGGCTGCCACCATGCTGGAATGACAAGATCAACACCACACTCCTTGGTCTTATTTGGCAGATGCCGAAGGCGGTAGGCAAAGCGCCCCGAAAACGGAACAACAGTCGCCGCATTCCAGAGTGCGGGCATGATTTCATGATGCCCCATAATCTTCTCTGCTCCAGCTAGTCCAATAGATTTTCCTGTTCGAAGCAAGTACTCAATCCAAACCAGGAATGCATGGGCATTCTCTTGCACAATAGCATTCTTTTTCGCCTGGCGAAGCGTTGCTAAAACCTTCGATTTAAAAGTGGTCCACAGACCACTTTCCGGCCTGATCATCATGTCTTGAAATTCATAGGTCTCCTCAGACCTCATGGTCATCCGCTCCACAAATCTAGCTTCACCAAATCCAGCTGCCGCAAGTTCGGCAATCCGATTGTCCAAAATCTTCTTCAGAAGCAGTGCCACTCGGCGATCTTCTACATTCTCAATGTTTGCGCTGCGACTCGGATCAACCGACCGTACGCCACGGTGCAAAAGCTCAAGGTTGCCGCGCCAATTTTCGGCTAAGCCGATTAGCAAGCGTTCTGTTCTGGGCCAGAGTTCGGTGTGAACTGGTCTGATCGCATTCGCCAATGAAATCAGATCTCCAAAAATTGCTGTTAGAGGCAGCCATTCTCGTGAACCAAGAGCTGGAATTGTGTCGGCAATTCTCAGCACCAATTCTTCGAGCAGCCTCATCAAAAACATGGCGTTTTGCTTGTGCTTTCCTTTCTGGCGCGCATTGAAAGCATCGTCGGCTTTGTGAAGTTCGTCGCGGTAGCGCGCGAGGGCGGCACGAGTGAGTTCGTTGGCCACACGAGATTCGCTGCAATGTTGATCCATGGTGTGCTTTACGATCCACGCCTTAACTTGATCCGCCAATGCTCCCTTTTCGCACAACTCCCGACATGCATCAAACTCTTTCCATGTTACAGCTTGCGGCGACTCGGTGATCGAAATCTGGCTCTGGATCAGTTCAACGCCGTCGCCAGACCAAAGGCTTAGCTTTCCCACAATCCCAGTCAGTCCTTGGGATATTTGATCTCGCTCGATATTCGAAAGGTCAATGGACTGAATCTTTTCACATTTCGCGATATGCTTGGTAATTTCTTCAGAGACTTTCTCCTTTCCTGTGGAGTTTACCGCCATCATCTCGGTCATTGTGATGACCTGCCAGAAACCTTGGTCATTGAGAAGAGCGTCGGCCAGCTTGGGGTGACGGACCTTGATGACTGTCGCTGCTAGGATCGCTGGCCAGCGCAATTCATAGACATCATACCTCGCAACCTGATCCTTGAGCAGGGACAAAAGACGAATGAACTGGCGAATGGCACGAGGATTCTGGGGCAGAAGCGGAATGACTTGGCGCACATCATCCGTGGGGACGTATGGGCAATACTTGGAGGCATCTGCTAAGGCGATCTTCATCAAACCTGGGGCTGTCGCGGGTGGCAGCCAGATGGGGTAGTCGATGATCTTCTCGAGAAACTTCAAACCGTCACCGAATCCCCGATGACTGGCACGCAGAACCTTGCCAACCACGACTGGATCGAAGCCACAGACGAAGGAGAATCCTGGAATATCGAAGACCTCCTTTAGTGCATATAGAATCTCGGGCACCAACTCCGACGCTGTGCGGTCCAGGTCATCGACAAGCACAAAGACCCGTTTCGTTCCCAAATCGGATCGAAGTTTTTGGAGATCCTCCGCGCCAAACGAAAAAGCATCCTTTAAGACTCCCAAAGCTCCTGTTGCGATGGTTCCGGCGTCACCAGGGACAGCGGTTGCAGCTTTGCTGAGAAAGGACCTCGCCTTCTCAAAGTAAGATCTTCTGCGTGCATCACCCGCTGCTGTGACCCCTCCCACCTTTTCCTCAATCCTATTGCAGCAAGTTATCACGAAAGAGTGCCACAGGTCCGGCTTCGAGGAATAGCCCCATGGATCAAACCACACCACGATGTGACCATCAGCCTCGGCCATAGCCGAAACAAACTTGAGCACCGAGGTTTTGCCTGTCCCCCATTCGCCATAGATGCCGATACGAACGGACCAGTCTGCTGGACCGTTGGAAGCTACGTTGTAAATCTGACTAGCCAGTGGCCACCGATTCAGGTGATCTTCCTCTGCTCTGACAACTGGGGAGTCAAAGCCGGGTGATTGAGTTGATTGATTAGCCATGTTGTTGGAGAAGATCTGCTATGGCATGGGACTTTGGCAAATGGATCCAACCTTCGATCTCTGCTAGGGTGCGCTGCGAATCATCAGGCGATATGGTTAAAGTACAGTTGCATGGAATGAAAGCCCCGTTGGTTAAGCCTCAAAAAAAGAAACAAAAGTCGGTTGTTGCTGAACTCCTTATTGAGCCGAACGCGACGAATTCGTGTTTTTCTGCCTTGCGTCATCTACATCTTTTTGGAGTTTCTGATGTGCGTCCTTCAGGACTTTAAGGCCTTCGGCATCTGTCTCTCGAAGTTTACGGAGATCATCGTTTTGACTTTTTAACGCGTTGATCGCGGTATTGGCGGCGCGGATTTGGTCTTTTAATGCAGATATGTTTCCCTGGGCATCTGTACTCAAAGTTTCACTCAGATGACCAATCTTATCGGCTATTAGGTTCACATTCTGGATTGTGAATTCTCGCTGTTTTGAACATTCCACACCTCCACTCCAAAGTGAGTAAATGGTTATCACAAGTGGCAGGATGATCGACATGGCGGTCAAACCGATAACAATCCGCGTTAAGTGAATATTTTGCTTTGTCAGTTCGATGTTTGCCTTTGAAAAATCGCTCGTCTGATCACTCGAAGACTTAAGTTCTTCAGCAATCCCCATCTGTATCTCGTTGGCCTTTGTTGCAAATGTGGTGGCCGTTTCCGTGGCTTCAATTAGTGTATCGAGATGC
>JAPLUM010000175.1 GCA_026397605.1 Verrucomicrobiota bacterium
TAAAGTCTTGATTCAGAGAACTTGGAACCTGAAACGCGAAACCTGGTTTTAGGATAAGAGGTCGTTGCTGGGTAGATTGGGTGGGAGAGCCGAAGCTCTCTTGCCCAAGACCCGCCTCAGTTCTCCGTGAACTTACCCAGCGCGCGGAATTTCTGGTAGCGCTGCTCCAGGAGATCAGCGGTGGGGAGTTTTTCCAGCTCGGTGATGGCGGCGAGCACTGCGTCTTTCAGTGAGGCAGCGGACGTTTCATGGTCGTTATGGGCACCACCGAGTGGCTCGGGGACGATGCCGTCGATGATGCCGAGCTTGGACAAATCCTGGGCGCTGAGTTTGAGCGCGGCTGCGGCTTCTGGGGCGTGCTCGCGGTGCTTCCAAAGGATGGCGGCACAGCCTTCAGGACTGATGACGCTATAATAGGCATTCTCCATCATGAGCACTCGGTCGGCGATGCCGATGCCGAGGGCACCACCAGAGCCGCCTTCACCAATGACGACGGCTACGACAGGGGTGCGTAGGGTCATCATTTCACGCAGATTGAAGGCGATGGCTTCAGCGATGTTACGCTCCTCCGCGCCGATACCAGGAAAGGCTCCAGGAGTGTCGATGAGAGTTACGATTGGAAGGCTGAACTTCTCAGCCAGGCGCATGAGGCGTAGCGCCTTGCGGTAGCCTTCTGGATGGGCGCTGCCGAAGTTGCGCAGAAGGTTCTCTTTGGTGTCGCGGCCTTTTTGATGACCGATGACGACAACCTTTTTCCCACCCCAGGTGGCGAATCCGGCGGGCATGGCGTGGTCGTCGCCGATATGGCGGTCGCCATGCAGCTCGATGAAGTCTTCACAGCAATGCTTCACGTAATCCAGCATGAAGGGGCGATTGGTGTGACGCGAGATCTGAACCCGCTGCCATGGATTCAGATTCGAATGGATGTCCGTCATCAAGGCGTCTGCCTTCTTTTCTAATTCGGCGATCTGGGTCGCAAGTTTGTCGCTTGGTTTAGCGGCAAATTTCTTTTTCACTTCTTCGATTTCTTCACGAAGCTTGATGACTGGTTTTTCAAATTCGAGGGCGGGTTTCATGATGTAAAATGGGGTGAGCGGTGAAGGCTAGCGGACGAAGTAGAGTTTTGAGCCATTGCGGACAAGCGCAAATAGTTCTTCGAGGTCGGCGCGCTCCATAAAGACGCCCGATTCAGGCGTTGGAGCGATTGCCGGCACGGTGCTTTTTGGGTTGGTTTGGGCGACTGGAACGGCTTTTGCAACGGGTGGTGTGCGCAAAACGACGCCATTGCGGCTGGCTGGCAGCCACTTTTCAGCATCCACGTAGCGCGGATCGGTGGAGAGCACCGCTCTGCCGTCAGAGATGGCCGCCTTGCCTTTGATCTCCATTTCTGCAGGCACTTTGATGCTGTTCGGCAGCCGGATGTCAGAGGCGTGATACTCTTTGAAGAAGTATTCTTTTTCCCCAGTCTTCCGGCGCAGGCTTACGGCCTTTTCAGAGATATCCACCACGATGGAGAACTCGAGAGGAATGATGGTCAAATGGTCGCCGGGTTGCAGGGTGGTGCCCATGAGACCATTCAAGCGCACGATCATGTCCATGCTGCTGCTTTGCTTACTCGCGATCAGGGCCAACGAGTCGCCGGGCTGAACAATGTAGTCTTTTTTGTTGATCTTATTCTCAGCTGAGAAGAGTTCATCCAGGTTCATCTCACCAATGATGCGCTTGGCCTCCGGGCAGGTTGCGGAGTCTGGAAATTGCTGGAGCATTTTGTAGAGTAGCTCTCTACCTTCACTGAATTTTCCTTCACGAATCTGTGCCGCAGCCACTTCAAACCTCTTGTCTCCAGGATCGATCTTTGTCAGATAGCCTTTCTTCATGCTCTACATCACTGCTTGGATCTCTATCATAGATATAAAAAGCCGTGGCCATGCAGCCAAGGGTGATCCCCAGGACAATGAGAAAGAGCAGAAGTTTTAGCTGAGTCTTGGCCACTTTAAAAAGGATAAAACGTGAAGGATGAAGGATGAAGATTCAATTCGGAGGAAGCAAATTCTGACAAGGTGGTGAGCGTCTTCATCCTTCAGCTTTGATCCTTCATCCTTTTCTTCTCAGCCCAGCAGGCCACGGCGTTTGAAGTCGAACATGTTGATCTTTTGGGATTTTTCGATCATTTCAACGGTGAATTTAAGAAGGCTGATTTCCCATGTGTCATCGACACCTTTGATGATGGCACGCATGGGATTGCCAGAGATGCGGATAGCCTCTTGGAGTTTGTCACAAACTTGGTCCATCGGTTCATGGATCACTTCTTCCTGCATGTCGCCGACTTTGAAGCGGAAACCGTATTTCAGGATGGCCAGCTTATGCAGGTTCTCGCGCAGGAAATCTCCGAAGGCTTCTCCCTGTGGGCCAAAGCCTT
>JAPLUM010000168.1 GCA_026397605.1 Verrucomicrobiota bacterium
GTGATTTAAATGGGCTGAACAATTCTGATAGCGTCACTAGCAGCATTGCCATGCCAGGGCCTGGGTCTTTGGCTTGGTCTATTCAGGAAGTGAATGTGAATGAGGAGCAACCTACCGTGAGCTTGCAGATCAGACGAACCAATGGAAGGACTGGATCGGTAAGTGTTTCCGTTAACTCTAGCAATGAGACGGCCACGGCAGGCAGTGATTATACAGCAGTGAGTAGCAGCGTGACTTTGGCTGATCATGTGGTCAGCCAAAATGTGATCATTCCGATATTGGCTGATAGCCGAGCTGAGCCCAATGAAACGTTTACGGTGACACTGAGTCAGCCTACGAACGGAGCCACTTTGGGCGCGATCCAGACCATTCGAGTTCGGATTTTGGACCCAGATGTCCAGAAGCCAACACTGAGTCTGACAAGCCCTACGATCAATCAAGAGGTGCCAGAGGGAGTGGTGACGGTAACAGGAAAAGCTTCTGATAACAAGCAAGTGGCCCGAATTGAAGTGAAGTTAAACGATGGCGCTTACGTGGATGCTACTTTGGCCGCTGCCTCAGCTGGAAACATCAATTTTAGTCGCCTGATCTCACCGGTTGCTGGAGACAATACCCTGAGTGTCCGGGCCGTTGATTTCCGTGGGAATACGTCCGCCATTTTGACTCGCAGCTTCTCCTATGTAGTTGAGCGCAACTTCACTTTTATCAATGTCACGGATCAAACCAAAACCACGACAGGCTTACTGAAAGTGGGTCGTTTTTACTCTTTGGTGGCTAATCCGCAATCGATCTATCTTTTTAAGGAGTGGTCATCTGCGCAACTCACCCTGACGGAGGCACAGGCTGGTAGTCCGTTCCTGACCTTTCAGATGGTGGAGGGTTTAACCATCAAGGCTACCTTCATTCCCAATCCATTTGTTGCTCAAGTGATTGGAGATTTTAGTGGATTGATTCGCGCGGTTACGCCGACTGCGCCCAGCCATCAAACCGATGGTTTTGTTCAGTTAAGGGTGATGCCCAGTGGCAGTTTTAGCGGCACCTTGAGAATCGGTGGGAGTCGCTTACCTATTTTTGGACTCTTTGATCACGCTGGCGTGGCGCGTTTTGGCTTTGGGAGGTCAACCTCTTTGCTGGTGCCTCGGTTCAATCAAGCGGCTTATATCATGGCCATGACGTTGGATTTATCTCCGACTGGCAGGCAGAGCATCACTGGCACGCTGGGCTTGCAGACGCGTTCTGGAACGCAGGCGATGTCTGAGTTGAAAGCCGTCCGGCATTTCTTTGATGGGAAAAGCCCAGAGACTACTGCGGCGACTTCCTTTTATACCTTTGCCATGCCAGCGCAGTCGCAGGCTTTGCCCAGCATCGCTTTTCCACAGGGAGATGGTGTCGGTTCGATTCGTGTGAGTCGATTCGGGGTGATAAGTCTTGCTGGCGTGCTTTCAGACGGCACAGCGATCACGGCAAGCTGCGTGATGGGCAAGGCATCAGACGCAGCGATGTATGTGCCTCTGGAAAAGGAAGCTGGTTCTTTGAATGGTTGGTTAAAGGTGGATCATACACGCCCTGACACCGATCTGAGTGGTGTAGAGCTGAGATGGTTTAAGCCGCAGACAAATGGCCATTATTATCCGATGGGGTGGCCAGAAGGTGTGACGCTGCCATTGCTGGCGGCCCGTTATGCGGTGCCTGTGGGTGAGAGTCTATTGCCAGATCTCAGTGAAGTGGTCGGAGCCAATGCTGTGTTAAGCCTATCACAAGGTGGCTTGCCTGCTGTGCTGGAGAAAGAGATGATCATCAGCACGAAGAACCTGATTGCCAAAGTGCCTGTGAGCGATAGCAGTTACACGCTTCGATTCATTCCTAACACAGGGAGTTATCAAGGCAGCATTCAGCTCGTCGAAGGATTGGCTGCTTCTAGTTATCAGGGCGTGATCCTCCAGAAAGGTATCAATCGCCGTGGCTTTGGGCATTTCCTGTCTTCCAAGCCGAAGGTCAGCAACGGTTCCGGTCAGGGGGGCGTGGTCAGCTTCAAGACCCTGTTCAATCCCCGGCTGCAACTGGTGATCTCGGAGTTCATGGCCAACAATGAGAGCACGATCAGTGATGTGGATGGCGACTTTTCTGATTG
Source organism: Verrucomicrobiota bacterium (assembly GCA_026397605.1). Taxonomy (GTDB): domain Bacteria; phylum Verrucomicrobiota; class Verrucomicrobiia; order Verrucomicrobiales; family Verrucomicrobiaceae; genus Prosthecobacter. The sequence continues at coordinate 2,132 of JAPLUM010000168.1, forward strand.
GATCGAAATTTACAATCCAGGGACAGAAGCGGTCGATCTTGAAAATTGGTGTCTGACTGACAGTGCCACTGATTTGTCCAAGTGGCGTTTCCCTGACATCACCCTGGCTTCCAGGCAGTTTCTTGTCGTTTGGGCTTCGGGTAAAAACCGGACAAATCCAGTCTTGCCGCTGCATACTAATTTTAGCCTCAGTTCCAGCGGCGAATATCTGGCGCTTGTGCGGCCTGATGGTGTGACGGTGGAGCATCATTTTTCTCCTATGTATCCGGCGCAAGCCAATGATGAAAGTTATGGGATCAACTTTACGGGACGGTCACTGCTCAGTCAAAAGGCGAGTGTGAAGTATCGAGTGCCCACCAATGCCACTTTGGGGACGACTTGGACAGCTCCTGAATTTGCGGATTCCTCTTGGTCATCTGGAAAAACGGGCCTCGGGTTTGGCATCGGAGTGCCAGGATTCACGGTGCGTCAGGTTGCAGCCAAAGGGGAGTTCGGCGGGGTGAATAGCATTGCCACCTGCGAGGCACTCTTGGCCTTGCCAAAAGGTCATGCCAACATCCTCAGCGAGGCCACAGTCATCGCGCCATTGATCAATTATGTCGGTGACGGCGGAGACGGGAACTACCCTGATAATTTGGTTCTGCCGAATGGCACGGCTGAACCTTATGCGTTCAAGGCAACGGGTGTCATAACGATCCCTGTTACGGGTAGTTATGTGTTTGGCCTGAACTCAGATGATGGCGGTCGAATTAAGATCGATGGCGTTGCGGTCATGACTGACGATAGCAATCATGGCCCGGTCGATAATCTCAGTGCTCCCATTACTCTCACGGCTGGACCTCATAGCGTTGAGATCATTATGTGGGAAGGTGGCGGTGGAGATTGTGTGGAGTTCTTTGCTAAAGCAGGCACGGACACAGTCTGGAACGCTGACTTCAAGCTAGTGGGTAGTGTGGGAGGCTTGGCGGTCGTCACGACTCCGCTCAATGCATCAGGCTCAAGCTCGGAACTCGTCGGAACCAATCTAGACGCTGCTATGCGGAATAAAAATTCCAGCGTCTTTGTGCGGCTTCCGTTCACTGCAACTGGAGTCAGCAGCTTGACGGGTCTGAGCTTGAACATGCGATACAATGACGGCTTTGTGGCCTATCTGAATGGCACGGAAGTTGTGCGAAGAAATGCGCCGCTGAACCCAGTTTTTGATTCTGCCGCCACGACCACGAGATCCGCCTTGGAGGCACTGACCCGAGAGACAATCGATTTGTCTGCTTCCATCCCCCTTTTGCTGACAGGTCGCAATGTCTTTGCCATTCATGCCATGAATGATGCCAAGTCAGATGGCTCTTTCTTTGTACTGCCTGAAGTAGGTGCCACTGCTGGACTAGCTGGGAATGTGCTTTTTTTCAGGCCGTCGGGCAGTGTGATTACGGCCACTCCTGGCGCGGTCAATCAAGTGCCTGAGTTTGCAGGTGAGGTGAAGCCATTGGTCTTTAGCCAAAAACATGGCTATTACACAGCCCCATTTTCATTGGCTATCACGTCGCCAACTCTTGGCACAAGCATACGATATACGTTGGATGGAACGACCCCGACAACCACTCACGGCATTCTTTACACGCGGCCGATTGCGATCAACAAAACCAGTACGGTGCGTGCCATTGGTTTTAAAACTGGTTTTCTGCCGACCAAGTCGCTGACTCAAACTTATCTCTTTTTAAATGATGTGATTCGGCAGTCAGCCAACGAAGTTCGACCTAACGCAGGCTGGCCACTAGGGACCGTCAATGGACAAGTCTCCGATTACGGAATGGATCCAGATGTCGTCAATAGCGCGAATCGTGAGATCGGCGGCGTGGATCGTGTGAAGTCGGCGCTGACTTCCATTCCTGCAATTTCCATCGTCACTGATCTGCCTAATTTGTTCGATGAATCCACGGGCATTTGGGTCAATCCTTATGGGCGTGGACAAGCCTGGGAAAGACCTGCCTCTGTCGAGATGATTGGCGACGATAGCCCTGCCGGCGGATTTGAGATCAATTGCGGGCTTCGCCTGCGAGGTGGCTTCAGTCGTAGCGGTGATAATCCTAAACATTCATTCCGGCTGTTTTTCCGCGCTGATTACGGTGCAGCCCTGTTGAACTACCCGCTATTTGGAGATGAAGGAGCGCCTTCATTCAATAAGATCGACCTGCGGACTTCACAGAACTACTCATGGTCGTTTGGTGGAGATGGGAACAACACGTTTCTACGTGAAGAGAGTACTCGTGAGATGCAGGCGGCTATGGGACAGCCCTACACTCGCAGCCGCTATTATCATCTGTATCTCAATGGTCAGTATTGGGGCATCTATGAAACCGATGAACGTCCAGAGGCTAATTTTGCGGAAAGTTATCTCGGCGGAAATGCTGATGATTATGATACCGTCAAAGGCGAGCAGGATCAGGGCTACATCACCGGTGTGACTGATGGCAATCTGGATGCTTGGGAGGCTCTGCGAGTCAAAGCGCGCGCTCATTTTGGTGACTCCAGCAACGCAAACTACTTTGCCATGATTGGGAAAGCTGCAGACGGTGTAACGCCTACCACTGATCCTGTGCTGCTAGATCCACAAAACTTGATCGACTACATGCTGCTAACCTTTTGGACCGGTAATCTTGATGGCGCGACCTCTGCCTTTCTTGGGGATGGTGCTGCTAACAATTGGTTCACTGTGCGGAACCGCCTCGGTATCAGCGGAGGCTTTAAGTTCTTGGCGCATGACTTTGAGCACACCTTTTTTAATGTTGATGAAGACCGCACTGGGCCTTTCGAAGCAGGTGATCGCACGATTGTGGAGCGGTATAACCCCATGTATCTGCACCATGATTTGCGGCCTAATGCCGAATATCGGATGCTTTGGGCTGACCAAGTGCAGAAGCATATGTTTGGCGATGGCGCTCTGACCAGTGGGCAAATTCTGCCAAAGATGCTCAAGCGAAAAGCGTTGCTGGATAAGATTATCATTGCCGAATCTGCCCGCTGGGGGGATTCAAAGACTGGAACAAACCCACCGCTCACACGCTTAGATTGGCAAAACGCCGTGAACTATGTGATCGATCAATATGTGCCAGAGCGGGGAAGTCGTGTGCTGTCACAGCTTCGCGCTGATGGCCTGTATCCCAGCTTTGATGCGCCGACATTGAGTCAAGAGGGTGGACGGTTCCCCAGTGGCGGTGAATTGTTCATCACTGGAAATGGCGGCACCATTTATTATACCCTGAATGGCAGTGATCCGAGACTCGTCGGAGGCGGGCTCAATCCTGCAGCGCAAACTTATGTCAGCAGTGCGCAAAACGAGCTGGTCGTTGTTGCGGATCAAACCTGGAAGTATCTAGCTGATGGCACAGATCAGGGAGCTGCCTGGCGGAATGGTAGCTTTGACGACAGTGTGTGGCTCAGTGGTCCTGCGGAGCTTGGGTATGGTGACGGCGATGAGGCCACCGCCGTGCCTTTTGTGGACGCTGATCCTAGAGCAGGGGGTATTCAGAAAAATGCGACGACCTACTTCCGGACCAAGTTCACAGTAGCTGATCCAGCGGCTGTCAGCGCAGCCGAGTTGAAGGTGAAATATGATGATGCCGTGATTGTCTATCTTAATGGCCTCGAAGTCATGCGCTCACCTAACATCGCCAGCAACCCCGCCCACGATAGCTATGCTAGTGCTGGTGCGCCCGATGAGAATGCGTTCTTCACTTTCAGCATAGATCCTGCATTGCTCATCCCAGGCGAAAACACAATTGCTGCTGAGGTCCACCAAGCAGACGCGGGTAGTAGCGATGTCAGTTTCAATGCGACGCTTCAGCTTGTGCGCACATCTGTAGCTGTTCCCTTCATTTTAAGTGGCACTGGCAAAGTGCCCGTGAAGGTGCGTGCTCAAAACTCAGGTGAATGGAGTGCTCTCACCGAAGCCGT
>JAPLUM010000228.1 GCA_026397605.1 Verrucomicrobiota bacterium
CTCTGTGCCTCTGTGGTTAAAAACGGGACTCGACACAAGACCCACGATGATCTCACTGAACTTCCAACCTTTGGCTTTCGCTCGGCTCACAATCTTCCGCACAGCAGGTGCATCGCTGGCCTCCAACCCGCGACCGAGGGCATAGGTCATGAGTTTTTCAGTGAGAGCGCTGACAAAGAGCTCGGGGCGCTTGAGCAGCACGTCTTCAAGGCCAGCCACGCCCTCGAACTCGCTACCATCGGCAAAGCCGCCGCGTGAATCGGCATCGGCATGCCAGCGGCCGATGGCGTCGCAGTTTTCCAAAGCGAAGCCGATAGGGTCCATGAGATTGTGGCAGCTCGCGCAAGCGGCCATCTCGCGATGTTTGGCGAGACGCTCGCGGATAGGCAATGACTCCGAAATGACGCCGTCGAGCGCAGGTATATTTGGCGGTGGAGGCGGAGGCTCAGAGGCGAGAAGATTCTTCAAGATCCAGTGCCCGCGAATCACTGGTGAGGTGCGCGTGGCATACGAAGTCACCGTCAAGATGCTGCCGTTGCGGAGGAGACCACCGCGCTGCCATTCAGGCTCCAGTTTCACTTCACGAAAGCGATCCCCATAGATATGCGGGATGCCGTAGTGTGCGGCGAGGCGTTCGTCGAGCCAGGTGCGGTCCGTGCGGAGCAGGTCGAGCACGCTGCGGTCGTTTTTCACCATGTCGTCAAAGAGCAGACTCGTCTCCATGCGCAGCGACTCGCGGAGATTGTGATCAAAATCAGGGAACAAGCGCGCATCTGGCGTGATGGCGTCCAGATTGCGCAAATACAGCCATTGATCGGCAAAGTTCGTCACCAGCGCCTTCGCACGCGGATCACGCAACATGCGGCGGGCTTGGGCTTCGACATCGAGCGGACTCTGCGAGAGCAGTTCATCATCTGGAATGCTGCTCCACAGGAAGAACGACAAGCGCGAGGCCAGCGCGGCATCATCGAGCTTCGTCTCCGTGCGGAAAAGAAACTCGCGGCTAACCAAAATGGCGGCAATGGCCGATTCGATCTGACGAGTGAACCACAGAGGCACAGAGGACACAGAGGACTCCAAACCAAGGCTATCTGCTTCCTTTCTCTGTGTCCCCTGTGTCTCTGTGGTTAAAGCAAACTGCATGACTCTATCGATATCCTGATCCGTCACCGGACGACGCCAAGCGCGACGCAAAATCGGCGCGAGCACGGCTTTGGCATCCGTGGAACCATTGCCGAAGATCAAACGGCGGCTGGGTGTGTCACCGGTGCCCTTGGCATCATACGGACCCGTGATTGTCACCTGATAAACCGCAGGCGATAGCCGGGGATGGCGATGCAGATTGAAGCTGGCCTTATACGGCTGCCTCAAGCGCTCCAGCACGGGCGCGCCTTTGGGCAGGAAGGTCACGCCGACATCATGCTGGCCTGCGGGAATGTGCAGTCGCGCTTTGAGATGCGCGTCGATCTTCTCGTAGTTCTTGTCCTTGGCTGGCTTGATCGTGAACTCAGACTTCACCTCGCGATTGAGTAGCAGCTGCAATTGATGATCGCCTTTCATGCCCTCGACCTGCTCATTGCGATCACGCTGAAGGCGGATTTGCACGTCGTAGTCTCCCTCACGCGAAAACACCTGAGGAATGAGCACGCCACCGCGAGTCCCCAGCGGCAGACCGGGCACGTGATACTCCTGCGTGATGTCTGACTTCACGCGGACGCTGGTGATCTCCGGCTTGTCCGAAGTTCCAACCGCCTGACGCGCGATCTTCTGCGCTGCTGTGATGTAGCGATCCAGCAACGCGGGCGGCAAATCGCCGACAGTGATGTTATCAAAGCCATGGCTGATCTCGTCCGTCGGAAAAGCAGACTTCGCATCAAACTCGACTGCCAATAGATCACGCACCGCATTTTGATATTCCACACGTGTGAGACGGCGCAGTGTCGGTGCATGGCCTAGATTCGGCGGCTGCTTATCCAACTCAGTCGTTAACATCGTCACGAACTCCGCATAGCCTGCATCATCAGGACGCTTTTTGCCGATAGGTGGCATGTGGCGGACGGTGAGCTGTTTGACCACAGACTCCCATGTCTCCGCATGTTTGGCGATGTCGTCGCCAAGGATCGATTCGAGATCGAGGTCACCTTTTTTAGCCTGACTGTCGTGACAATCGATGCAAAAGCGCTCCAGCGCAGCGCGCGGCACACCAGCGGCAAAGGCAGACGAATGGATCAGTAGGAGTAAAAGTGAAGTCCTCATCGGAAATGTTTATTCGGCATATGGGTGGGACAAAAATGTTCCTGCTTGAACCATCACTCTTGGCTTTTGAATTGCACTGGCGTGGTCACCATAGCACCCCTTTCATCCGTGATGCTGATGAACCAAGTATTGGCGTTTGCCGGTGGCATGGAAGCTGTCACCACATCACCACTTATGGTCGCTGGCGCTGTGGTCCATTTGCGTTTGGAGCGCGGCCCCTTGTCTGTCGTGTAGTTCATGGCGGCTGATTTTAATTCGGTAACGGTCTTACAGATGACTTCGACTTTACCCTCTTTGGTCACGGGATCGCCAGGAATTGGCAGTGCTTTGCCTGCACGACATTTGGAATCGATGAAGAACCCGATTTCGGGTGCTGCCCATCCTGGCTGGTGACCATGTGGCATTTTTACCTGGATACGCATTTGTTTTTCACCAGGCACGACGGCGTAGCTCTTCATGTAACTATCGAGCACGTAGTGGATGTCGTTTGTGCCATTCACAAAAAGGATCGGCACATGACAGCGCGGCAGCAGGCTGCCTGGGTCGTACTCTTTAACCCAGGCTGCTTTGCGCTCGCCTAGTTTGTCGATGCTAGGTTTCTGCACTGACTCACCTTCATGGAGGAAACCGCAGCCATAGACAGGCACAGCCGCTTTGAAGCGATCATCGAGTGAGGCGACGAGGCAGGTCGTGTAGCCGCCCCAGCTGATCCCTGTGACGGCCGTGTTTTCAGCATCCACTTCAGGGAAGGAGCGCAGTAAGGTATGCGCACGCATCACACTGGCCGCTGCATGAAAGGGCCAGTCATCGCTGGTGTCACCGCCGGTGATCCATTTAGATCCATCGCGATAGCAGCATAGCCACGCTTTGCCCAAAGCTGAACCCATTCCGCAAAGGCGGTGCCTCCCCCTCCGTGGATGCAGACGACTCCAGGAAACTTGGTCCCTGGCTTGGCCATGCCGAGCGTGATTGGCGACGCATAAAAGGCGAACACTTCGGTTTCATGACCTTGATAAATCTCTCCAACATAGGTCAACGAGTGGATGGGCTTGGCCTGATCCAACCATTGCATGGCGGGGACACTTTTCTTGAGCGCATCAAGATCCCATGGACCGACCTTCTCGGCGTGAAGCGGAAAACAGGCAATGCAGAGAAATGAGACCAACGTGAATTTCATGGGATGATGGAAACAACTCAAAAACAACAATCATTCAATTCATAAGCCTTTTGCTGGAAAGTTAATTTATAATCCAGGCTAGATTCAGAATGCCACACTGGACGACTGCGCACAGCCGCTTAAGCTCGACTAATGGATCAACAATGGACAGATAAAATCGTCATCGTCACTGGTGGTGGCGGCGGCATGGGACAAGCTGCAGCCAAGCGTTTCGCCGAGGCTGGCGCCAAGACTTTTGTGTTTGGACGCACTCTGGAGTCGCTCCAGGAAAGTGCTTCTCTTTCCCCCAACATCATCCCTATCGTCTGTGATGTGACCGACAGTGCCAGCATCGTTTCTGGCATGGCCGAAGTGCTGAAACACGGCACGCCACATGCCCTCATTCACACCGCTGGCATCAATACGCCCGACCGCTTCATGGCCCATGCCGACCCATCCCGCGTCGCCAGCAGAGAGACTTGGCAAAAGGTCATGGACATCAATGTGCTGGGTGTGGTGAACATGATTCAGGCTGTGGCGAAGCCGATGGCGGCGAACGGCGGCGGCAAGATTGTGGTGGTCTCGTCGACGGCATGGCACGGGTT
>JAPLUM010000294.1 GCA_026397605.1 Verrucomicrobiota bacterium
ATGACAGAGGCCGCAAGCAGCAACATCACCATGACGTACTGCATGGGGCGCTATGCGAGGAGGTTTTGGAGTACGAAGGGCCCCATATGACTGAGGCAGAGGAAACTGAGGAGCCGAGTAAACGCCCGTTGCAGACCCAGGTGAATGCGGCTCTCAAGCGGCTGTCACAAAGAGATCAGAAACTGCTCGAACTGGTCTATTCAGGCATGAATGCCAGCAAGGTGGCGGAAGAAATGGGCGATACTCCGCAAAACATTCGCCAGCGCCACCACCGTCTTCTGAAGAAGCTAACCGCCGAACTTAATTCACATCCAGCACACTGACTTTCAGCGCCAGTGCCGTTTTAACCTTCATTAACAAAGCCACCCCATCAATTACACCATATTTTGTTAGCCACTCACTCAACTATGATAATGCCATCCAATATTCTCGAATCCCCTTTTGTGCCCGACCCTTCTTTAGAGTTGGCGATGGCCGAATGGACAGCTAGCCAGATAGTACCACTGAAGGAAATGCCTTCCGAGGCCTTTCTCGTCCAAGCTCGTGCGGTGGCACGGCGCGCTGAATCTCTTCGCGACCTCCGCCTCGGCATTGATGCGACAGGCTTCCTACCGCTCTCGCTGCCGGAGTATCTAGCCACCGCAGCAACTCGCGTCGGCGTTCAACTGGGAAGATTGCTGCCATCGTCGGCTTTCGGCCAGTTTGTAGCTGCTCCATCGATGGCGCTGGCGCGTGCAGTAGGCATGACTAAAGAAGACTTGCGGCTACTAACTAGGCTATGGATCGCGGAGACCTTTTCCAAGGAATGGCGACTGATGCCAGTCTTAGCTCGGGGTGACAGCTCCATGACCTCTCATTCATACCATGCGGACGTTCAGGACTCCGGCATGGACAAGCAGACCTTGGCCACAAAGCTCGCCAGCTTTGATGCATGTTATGATGAATAAACAATGGCGATTCTGGACGCGTGCCTAAATGTTGAGGTCTATAAATGACACACTCGCCAGCATTGTGTGTTCACACGGCCAGACTTGGCTTTGCGCGGATTTGGGAAAGAGGATCTTCACGCAATGGTCGTGGGCACTGCTGATGATTCTTGGTTAAGCCCAGAGTCCTCTTTCAAATCACGAGTCGAAAGCCTAAGGGAGATGCCCTTCATTTTCACCGGCGACGACGAGACCTACAGATTTATTTGTCAGCGGGTTGGCGAGCACTTCTGCTTGGTCTGGGCACCAGACGATATTCAATCGCTGCTCAACGCTTCGAATCCGATGAGCTTTCTTAAACAACTGATCATGAAACGCTTTGGTCTGGGAATGCTGCATCCTTTTGACCATCACCATCCGATCTCTGACTGCTCGTTTCTCGGTCGCCGTGATGTGTTGCAGAGAATTCGTGCCAATCCGCGGACCAACTTTGCATTGGTGGGCCCGTCCAAGATCGGCAAGACCTCTCTGGTACAGCGCTACCTGCGACCCTCCCACTTAAACAGGTCGCTGCGTTTACGGCAGTTTTATGTGGACCTCTACACGCTTCCGCCGACCGACCATGCCTTGGCCAGGGCCGTGCGTATGGCCGTTGATGCCTCAGCCTCGGCCTACTACGATGAACCTGAGAACCTTGCCAACTTTCTGGAGAAAGCCCGTTTACGTTTTGGCACATTGGAATTGATCATGGATGAAGCCGACAAGCATTGTCATCTGGACACGATGCGCAGGCTCATCCACCTAGCCCAGCGAGACGTGTGTAGGCTGATTCTAGTAGGACGCTGGCGCCTTATGAAGGAGGCGGTACACACCCGTGACGACAATTTCAGCCGGCTTGAACCCTTAGTGCTCGAGCCGTTAGCCATGGAAGAGGCCATCAGTCTGCTTGAACGCCCACTCACGGACCTAGGGCTGAAGCTGGGCACCGTGCGGCATGAACTGCGCACAGTCATCAACCGCCTGGGCCGTGTCCCTGGTCATATTCAGGAGTTCGGATGCATGTTGATCGAGGAAATTACCGGAAATGCAGCCGAACTCACCAGCGACCACATTCGTCGTGCTTTGTCCCGTGTTATCACCTCCTCACGGCTGGTCGGACTGCTGGACGACCTTTCTTCCTCCAGCGCCAGAGCCGCTGCCCTGATCATGGCCATGTATGCGCCTGCCGGTGGGGAAACCGACCCATTGTGGCTACGCGAAGAGTTTTCTAAATTTGGAATCCTAATGCGCGCCCGCGATTGCATGGAGGTGTGTGACGAATTGGTGATCCATCATCTGCTTGGCTACCAGAACGGTGTTTACCGCATCGTCCGTTGGGATTTCGTGGCGGAGGGGCAGGTGGAACGCCGTCGATTTCTCGCCTGTCTTGATGATGAACTCATTGCTGTACGCAGACAACAAGCCTCCTAATGCCGAACTTCTATTTCAGAACCATTGGCGACGCAACCGCGCTTAACCTCCATGAAAGGGTGAAGCGAGGGGAAAGTGCCGTAATCCTAGGACCCAGTGGGGTGGGCAAGCGCTACCTCATTGATCTGGTGAATCAGCGTCGCGTGAAGGGTGGTCTAACGGCCATCTCCATCGCCCACTTTGGCAAAGAGGAAATGACTATCAGCGAGGCCAAGGTAGTTGCAGCGCTGGTCCAGGAATCCAAGCTTACAGCGACAGCTGAAAGCTTGGAAGAATGGACTCTTGCGGTGAGTGCCAGTGCCTCCGCCAACAATCCGCTCAAGCTGGTGGTCACCAACGTTGACGGTATGTCTAAGGCACTTGCCCACAAGTTTCTGACCTGCGTGCGCGAATTGGTGATGCGGAACCTGCTCGTGATTGTAATCACAGGCGAGGGTAACTTGGTCGACCTTGTGGATGGCGGCCCCAACTCAGCTTGGGACTGCGCCCACCAGTATGTGGTGCATGCACATGACCGGAAACATTTTGGCCGTTTTCTCACCAAACGCATGCGCCAATTTCAACTGCAGTTTTCCCGGAAGCTTGGAGAGGCCCGTAAGTTATTTTGCGAGTTGTATCGCCGTACCGGCGGCGACGTTTCCATAATGAGGGCCACACTTTGGAGTATCACTGACAACCTCAACTTCCATCTCAAAGAACCAAATGTCTTTCCTGTGAGATTGGGCCTTGATGACATACCACAGGAATTGGTCTTTGAACACATCGTACCTACTGCCGGGGTTGTCCCTTTTCTGTATTCGACCCGTTGTGTTCTCGCTGCTGCTCGGGAAGCCTACCCGCCCTCGGCGCACCAGGGCAGTGCACAGTCAATCACCGTCTTATCTGACCTGGAAAAACTGATTGCCGGCCAGGAGCCGGTGCTAGCTGATTCCCATCCCCATGTGCTAGAACTTGCTGGCTTAGCCGGACGTAACTGCAACGACGAGTTAATCTGGTTTTCGGAATATGCCAAAGGCTTTGCCTTGCCTTATTTTACGCACCAAAGGCTGGGTGATTACTACGCCTTTGCCCACGACTGGGACAATGCCTACCGGCTATACGAGTTGATCGAATCGCCTCTGTTGAAATGTCGGCCGCTTTCGGATGATGACTACGTCACTCTCATGCGGCTTCTGGACGGACTGGCTGTACATTTCCACCGCACCATCAGGAATGAACCGGACGAGGGAGATGTGCGCCGAAACCAAAATCTGCTGGAACAGCTTCGACAGGAACTGCGTCGGGCGCTCATCCATATGTTGGGCTTTCCAGATAATCT
>JAPLUM010000513.1:0-9145 GCA_026397605.1 Verrucomicrobiota bacterium
ATGAAGAAATCTACCTGTTTCCTATTCGCGCTCGCTTTGAGCAGCCCTGCCGTTTTTGCTGCGGATGATAAGCCCTCTCCGATCGGCTACTCAGACACGCCGATCATTCCCGGCACGCAGTGGAAAGTTCATGATATCGATCGTCCACGTCCAGAGCCGGTGACTCCTGGTGAGAAGCTGGGGCAGCCACCAACGGATGCGATCATCCTTTTTGATGGTAAAAATGCCGATGCTTTCCTGTCAAAGAAGCTCGATGAAAAAGGCAAACCAACCAATGAGATGATCCCCTGTGTCTGGAAGATCGACAATGGCGAACTCGTCGTCGAAGGCGGTGATTCATGGACGAAAGAATCCTTCGCCAGCTGCCAGTATCATATCGAGTGGAAGAGCGAGCCGCACACAAAGGGCAACTCCCAAAAGAAGGGCAATGCCGGCACCTTTTTCATGGATCTCTACGAGTGCCAAATGCTGGATTGCGATAACAATCCAACGTATGCCGATGGCATGACAGGCTGTATCTATGGTCAAACTCCACCGCTGGTTAATGCGGTCAAAAAAGCGGGTGAGTGGCAGACCTACGACATCATCTTCACAGCTCCAAAGCTGGAAGGTGACAAAGTCGTGGAACCAGCCTACGTGACCACTTTTGTGAATGGCGTCTGTGTGCAGGTTCACACCAAGATCATGGGTCCGACGAAGCACAAAAATGTCACGGACTATAGTGGCTCTTTCCCCGCTGCGGCACCGATCCGCATCCAGGATCACAAGAATGATCCTCCGGTCCGCCTGCGTAATATCTGGCTGCGCAAGCTGCCTTAATGGATGTCTTTGAATTCTTTCAAAACGCTCTGTCCTGTGCGGTCAGGGCGTTTTTTCTTTTTCGAGAATGAGCACCCGGAACGAGCGACCCATGAAGGCCGGATGTGTGAGGGAGTGATATTGTCTTAGCAGTGCCCTTGTCGCGGCATCTGGTGGTCGTCCTTCAAGTGTCGCCAGCCATGGCAGGCCAAGTTTCCCCAAATAGCGACCTTGGTGAGAGTAGGTCTGCTGCTTCAGACCCGCGGCTGTGCCGACCTCGCTCAGGCGGGTGAAATTCACATGCGTGGTGAGATCACAGGCACCGAGATCCTCTAGAATATGATCATCAGTTTTGTGATCGTGATAGCGTCGTATGGTGCCCGTGTGACGCTCTGGTGAGTAGAGTTCCTCATGATCAAATCCGTAATCGGCGATGTAAATCTTCCCGTGAAAAGGAGCGTTCGCTAGGTCGCGCATCCAGCCCAGCGCGGCTAGGCCGACTTCCGTGGTGTAGCCTGCAGGCAGATCTTGGGGCAGCCGTGAGATTTCTGCGGCCAAAGCTTCTGTGGAAATGGGGCCTGACTGGAAATGCAGTCCTTTTTCACCATCTGCTTGCACCCAGAGCTCCTTCCAAGCTGAGCCGTCCCAGCGGATGAGATGCACGGGCATGGCGTCAGGCAGTTCGTTGCAAATAAACAAACTGGGGCGTGCTGGTGCATCCGCTAAGCTAGGAACCCAGCGCACGCGCTGGCCAAAAGAGGTGAGCTTTTCCCGCTGCACGGCCTCATAGCGCGGATTTGGCTCGACGATAATGTAGTCGAACTCACATGAGCTGAGCACATCTTCAGCCAGTTGACCATCATGCGCTGCCTGTTCGATGACGCAAAAATAACTGGGTTGCCTGAGGTCGGCGCAGGTTTCTGTGGCTAAAGTGGCCAATAACTGCCCGTAAAGCGGCCCGACACTGACTGAAGTATAAAAATCACCACTTCGACCGATTCGGCGCGGGCCTGGGCCATAGTAGCCATGTTCAGGATGATAAAGCGCCAGCTCCATGACCTCTGCAAAGGTCAGCTGCGTGACCGAATGGAGGCGGTCGAGTAAAATTTGATGCAGGGGTGTCACGGGAAAGAAGTGGCGTAGAAGGATGAACAGGTTAAACTAACCCTCCTTTTCCGAGGAGCTACTAATCATGTTTGGCCTAGAACCAAATCCCAATACCAACTGGCGCGGCGAGTCCGGGCTGAAGAAGCCGTTCTACCGCCGCGTGTGGTTCAGCGCGCTGATCATCCTCGTCCTGCTCACAGGTCTGACCATGCTGGGCGTCTATGCCATCATCGTTGCACCGCTCCATGCCAAAGCGCAAACCTATGATCTAGATGAGATTAAAAAGCTGGAAGCGGCCAGCCTGATCTACGACCGCAACGGCGAGGAAATGTCCCGCATTTATGTGCTGAACCGCACACCGGTTACGATCAAGGATATCCCCGATCATTTCATTGATGCCTTAATCTCTCAGGAGGATAGTCGCTTCTTTGAGCATGATGGAGCCGACTACATTGGTCTCGTCCGTGCCGTTTGGCTGAACTTCAAAGCTGGCCGCGATACTCAGGGAGCCAGCACCATCACCCAGCAGTTGGCCCGCCAAACCTTTGGCCTGATGGAACGCAGCTACCGCCGAAAGATTCTCGAAATCTTCGTGGCGCAGCGGATTGAAAAAGCCTACTCGAAGACCGAGATCTTGGTCCTCTATCTAAACCGCATCTTCTTTGGCAAAAACTTCCATGGTATTCAGGCAGCCTCTCGGGGTTATTTTGGCAAAGATGCCAAGGAGCTCAATCTCTGGGAGTCCGCCACCATTGCCGCATTGATTAAAAGCCCGAATAACATCGAGCCCATTCGCCATCCTGAGCGGGCTAAAAAAGAGCGCGATTATGTGCTGGAGCGTATGGTGATCGAAAATCATCTCAGCCGAGAAGACGCTGAGTCCGCTAAATTAAAGCCTGTGGTGACCACGCCACTGGCTGCTAATCCGCAGCTCAGTTATGCCTTTGATGCCGCACGTGAGGAGGTCGTAGCACTACTCGGAGAAGAGCGGGCTTTCAGCGGCGGATTTAAAATCTACACCAGCATCGACAAAGAGCTGCAAGCTCAGTCAGAGGCTGCTGTGAAGAAGCAATTGGCAGCCGTCGAAAAACAGTCTGGCTACAGCCATCAGACTTATGAGCAGTTCCGCGCCATCGTGGCCGATTGGCGGAAGAAAATGACGGATGGTAAGCTTGATCCAGCAACGCCCCGACCGAAGCCTGAATACCTGCAAGGAGCCTCCATTGTGGTGGATAATAAAGACGGCTCCATTTTAGCCATGGTCGGGGGGCGCGATTTCCTGGACAGTCAATACAACCGAGCCACTGGCAGTGTTCGTCCTGTCGGCACAGCCTTCATTCCCTTTGTCTATGCAGCAGCCTTTTCTCAGCCCAATATTTACCCGATGACCCCGCTGGCTGATGAGCCGCTCGGGAATGATCGTGTCATGATCGGTGGCTTCACGGGCATTCTCGGTGAGTATGGCATGGAGGTGTCCAATCCAAAATGGTCACGCACAAAGATCAGTGCCAGAGAGGCCCTCGTGGCATCACACAATTCAGCGACGGTGCGTCTGGGAGAAAATACCATTTTGGAGCGTGGATTGCTACGCCAGGACTTCAAACAGTTTGTCAAAAATGCTGGGATTACCTCGCCGCTGCGTGATGCCGCCTCCGCCTGTCTCGGAGCTAGTGAGGCTAAGCTGGACGAGCTTTGCCTAGCGTACTCCTGCTTTGCTACCGGTGGCAAGCGGCCAGCAAAATTACACCTGATTCAGCGCATCACTGATGCCAATGACAAGACGGTTTTCCAACTGGATGAAGCCTCTCTACAAACAGTCCGCGCCATGGATGAGATCGCTGCCTGGCAGACGCACACTTGTTTGGATGAGGCGCTGCATCGCGGAACAGGATCCATTTCCAAAGAGTATGGGCTGGGTGACTTCCCCGCAGCTGGGAAAACCGGCACGCATCATGAATACAAGGATCTTTGGTTCATGGGGTATACGACCGCGGTCACCTGTGGTGTCTGGGTCGGCTTTGATAAGCAGAAGACGATCTATCCAGAAGCCTTCTCAAACAAGGTCGCGCTGCCTATCTGGACAGAGATCATCGGCCATTCGATCGAAGGTCACGCGCCGCAGGAGTTCACACCACCGGATTCAGCTGATCGCATTGAGATCTGCCGCACCAGCGGGCTGCGTGCTACCGACTACTGCTATGAGAAAATCAAAGGCTCGGATGGCGTCTCCCGCTCTGTGCGGAACACTTACTTTGAATATCTGCGCCCAGGCACTTCCTTCAATGCCACCTGCCCCATTCACACCGGTGAAGGGCTGCCAGCAGATTTGGCGGCATTTCATCAGAACATGACGGCATCTGCCGAAACCGTCCTGCCTGCTGATCTATCACGCTATGCTCATTTGGAGGCGGTTCACATGCAGGACCCCATCATCCTTGGCGCGGATCCTTACAATTCCGAGCAACCTGTGCTGCGTGCCACGCCAGTGAATGAAGATGGCAGCCCTATTCGACGCGCTGTCCCGATTGGTCCTGATGAGGGAGGCGAGCCACTCGAAGCTCCCGTTATCAAGCTCAAGGCACCACCACCGATGAAAATTGAATTGTGATTTTCAGTGCCATTTCTGGCCTGATAAAGTCGCATCACTTGCTCTTAGCTTCGTTTGCATGAAGGATGTGGAATGTCCCCTCTGGCAGACGATCTCATTTCACTCATCGGTTCCGAACGTATTTCCGTGTCGGAGGCAGATATCAGCACTCATAGCACGGACAAATGGTTTGCATCCAATCCACCCCAAGTCGTGGTGCATGCGCAATCCACAGAAGACGTCTCCAAAGTCCTAGCTTATGCACACCAGCACCGCATTCCCGTCACGGCGCAGGGATCACGTGTCGGCTATGTCGGTGGTTGTGTGCCTTTGAAAGGCGGCATTGCCCTTTCCGTAGCGGGCATGAATCGTATTCTAGAAATCAACACCGCTGACGGCGTCGCCGTCGTGGAGCCTGGAGTGATCACCGGAGAATTGCAGGCTCAAGTGCGCAAACTTGGCTGGTTTTACCCTCCTGATCCCGCCTCCCTGAAAGAATGCAGTCTCGGTGGTAATGTGGCCACCAATGCCGGTGGACCACGTTGCTTAAAGTATGGCGTCACTCGGCATTACGTCCTAGGCTTAGAGGCCGTCATGGCAGATGGCAGCATCGTCAAAGCCGGTGGCCGTTGTCATAAAAACAAAACAGGCTTTGATCTCGTCGGCCTTATGGTCGGCAGTGAAGGCATGCTCGGAGTCGTGACTCAGGCCACGCTGCGGCTGATTCCGCACCCGCCCATGCGCGCCATGCTTTCGGCTGGTTTTGGTTCCTTTGCTGAGGCCGCCAATGCGGTGCAGCGCATCTTAAATTCAGGCTTCCTGCCCAGTGCTCTGGAGATCGCCGATAAGTTCACCCTGCGTGCAGCCCGCGAGTATTTGGGCGAATCCGTCACCCCGCAGGGAGACGCTCACCTGCTCGTCGAGATCGATGGACAAGAATCCTCCGTCAAAGGTGAACTGCAAATGCTGGCACAGTTAGTCCGCGATCTTGGTAGCACCTGTCTTGAAGAAGCCCTCGGTGACGAGGCCTGTGAGCGTTTCTGGAAGCTCCGCCGCGAATTCAGCTACAGCCTCAGAAACACGGGCCTGATCAAACTCAACGAAGACATCGTCGTGCCGCGCAGTCGTCTGGTGGATCTGGTCGATTTCGCTGAAAAACTACAAGCCGAATGTGGTTTTCCTGTGGCCTGCTTTGGTCATGCTGGGGATGGCAACATCCACGTGAACATCATGGTCTCCAGCATGGACGACCCCATCCTCCGTGAGCGCGCCGAGGTCGCCCTTGATAAGCTTTTCCGCCAAGTCATCGCCTGGAATGGAGCCATCACAGGCGAGCACGGCGTCGGCCTAGCCAAAAAGCGCTGGTGGAAAGAAGCCGTCAGCCCCGCCACTCATCAGGTCCATCTACAACTCAAAGCTGCCCTTGATCCCCACGGGATTCTGAATCCCGGCAAGTTCTTGGATTGAGATCGGTTAATCATACTTCAACCATGCCGTTACTGTCGCGGCGGAACTGCTCTTACAGCGCAACCAGTAAGCACCGAAGGCGGCAGGGAAGTCGTGTTGCACGTCTTCGCCGGGAGAGACCTCAAAGCTCTTGTAAGTCACCCACTTGCCAGTGCCTGTGATGTCAGCCTCAA
Organism: Verrucomicrobiota bacterium; assembly: GCA_026397605.1. Taxonomy (GTDB): domain Bacteria; phylum Verrucomicrobiota; class Verrucomicrobiia; order Verrucomicrobiales; family Verrucomicrobiaceae; genus Prosthecobacter. The sequence goes on from JAPLUM010000513.1 coordinate 6,133, forward strand.
TGGTGATGCGGGTCGGCGTGCTTGTTGTGAGGGTGATATGCCTGTGATCGTAGCCAGTGAAGAGATACGGGTCACTCGTTGCATCTGCTTTGACTTCGCTATTCTTCCATGGGCCGCCTTCCCCACGCACCTTACCAAACTTCCAGAGGTCATCCACCGCACCCACCCAGAGCGCCGTTTGATCATCGCTAGAGCGAACAATGTGTTCACCCTTGGCGTCTTTGCGCAGTCCACTGATGACAAGCAATCCGCGATAACTGGCATAGTCTTTGATGCGGCGATTGTGCGTGGTGACTGGGCGTAGTTTGGCAAAGCCGCCTGCATTCTCAGCAGGTAGCTCAAAGAAAGTGCCGCCCGCATTGAAGAGATCACGCTCTGTGCACACTTCACGGCAGACACGCTCATCGCCGAGCGGACCGCTGGCATCGAGTACGGATGTTCCCCTTGGCAGGCGCCAGCGGCCTTTGTCATCCACATAAAGAATGGAAGCTTCATCATGGCCAAGCACCCCTGCTGGAATGGTTGCGTTTTTGGTTGTCCATGTCATGCCTTCCGCATCTTCTACCGTCTTTAGATCAAAGGCAGATCCCATGTCATAACAGATCTGTTTTTCAGAAACATAGCGAAGGGAGCGAAATCCTGCGCCGCGCGCTAGCATGACGCCACCGGTGACTTCTTTGTCTTCGGGTGCAGCAATTCCATCAAACATGGCCGCTGCCTCTGCGCTACGGGTGTCGTCGTTCCTGTAGTGAAAAATGGCAGATACTTGGTGGCCTACTTGCAGTGCTTTGAGCCGAATCCAAACGCCGGGCTGATCTTGTTTAAAGTCTAGCCAAATGCTGTCAGCCTCCTTGAGTGTATGTTGCCCCATGGTTTTCCATTGGCCGTTGCCTTGTTCATCAACTTCGAGTTCAAAGGTTGCGCCAACCGTGGCCAGGATTTGCAGGGAACGATGTTTGTATCCAGCAAAAAGGTAGGGCTCACTCACCTCGCCTTCCTTAACCTGATCCTCCGACCAGACAGCGCCTCGACCGATGACTGGGCCAAGTTGGTCGAGTATTTCAGGCTTTACGAACCAGAGATTCGATTGGGATTCCCCAGGGCCTGCCAGCTTTCCCTTGGCCTTGCGAACATTGAGGAATTCTTTATTGGCCGAGTCGTCGCAGCCCAGAACGATACGATCCTGCCAGCGCGCAAAGTCGCCAATGACTTTCAGGTAATTGCTGCGTGGAGTGATGCCCGCACTGTTGGAAGGAGTAAAAGTTTTGGGGAACTTCCAAAAAGCGCCGTGCATGGTCATGAGTAAGTTTTCTTCTCCGATCTCGCGGATGCGTGGCCACTCAGTGTTCCAGCCATGGGCACCGTCATAACTGTGGCTGGACTTGGGTAGGCGATAGCTGTGCCATTTATCGGCATCCAGACACATGAGGATGAGTGAGCGGTGATCCCAGCCGATGCTCCAAATAGGATCTGTCTCAGGACGCGCGCTGCCTGTGATCCCGCTTGGGCCAGTGACTTCGGTGAATTGATTTCTCCGCACGAGTGACCAATCTTCGCCCGATTTTGTCCACTGCCCCAGTGCACCGCTTGGGGTGGCTGGATCAATGAGAACTCGTTTATCGCGGTCTCCATTATTCGCATACACGACACGTCCCTGACCACTGTACAAGCCTTTTCCATGGTACCCTGGCAGATTTGAGTCGATGGTCGTAGGCTTTGTTTCCTGCGAGAAATTCTTCTTGGGTGGATTGCCATCTTTGATCAGGCCGGTGACCTCCAGAGTTTTGAGGTCCACTTCGTAAAGGCCCTCTTCCATCGTGGCATAGTAGGCCTTGCTCTCAGGAGCCGTCAGATGGCGTGCATTGCCTGTGAGTCGGCCGGGCATCTTCGCTGGTGGGATGACTCTGACTTTTCTTTTGGCATCAATGACGTATGGCCCGATGAGTAACTGCTGGGTTTCTGTATGGATCATCCGATTGGCCGGTGTTCCACCCACACTTTCAGGCCTGATGATTTGTTCTAAACTAGGCGTGATTTCAAAAAGTTTGTCGCTTGAGCCAAAGGGCAGATGCGGGCCATAGGTGATGACCCAAAGCCGGTCAGCCCAGGGAACCACGGCCCCGGTGCCGCACTCACCTTCTTTGTTGAACATGGCCAGATGAGGATAGATGCCACTTATTTGGCGCGGCTCTTGGGCATGAAGGAGGGTTGTGGCAAACAGGAAGCTGGCAATGATTCGACTCATAAGTTCAAATAGTCTTCTGCTATTGCCTGCAAAGCAAGATCGCCGACTTATGTTTGGAAGAAAAGGCTTACACGATTTCACATGACCAAAAATCAATTACCAATCATCCCTCTTGGCCTCTGGCACGGATTGGCATTTGAGTGGCTTTGGGTGTACCATGGGGAGGTTCCTAGAGTTCAACAGTGGTCGCCAGAGATTACCGTTCCTGCGGGTTGGTTTTGGGTTGAGAAAGGTCTGGTCAAAATTCAGGTTCATGGCCGAGAGATCACCATCAAAGCAGGCCAGAGTTTTTTGACAGCACCAGGAATCCGGCGGCAATGGTTCAAGTTGGGTACACGTCTTTTGTCCGTGGGTTTCCGTTGCCAAAGACCTGATGGATCACCTCTCTTCAATGCAGGCTTAAATATGGCGATGAATAAGGTCAAAACGACCGAGTTATTGGATGCCTCACATTCACTTTTCCATGTCGTCCATGGTGAGAAGTCCGATGTCACTTATCAGCAGGGAATCGCGGCTATGGCAGGCAATTTGTCGGATTGGTCCAAGCATGAGGCGGCATACCGTCATTGGTTCAGTGTTTATATTGGCACACTGGAGCGTTATGGGATTCAGCCCATGCCGCAGTCTCAAGTACAGGATAAGAAGCTGGAAGCTTGGTTGAGTGCTTTGAATGATTGGCCGCTCGATCAATCCTTCAAGCTGGAGTGCCTCGCTCGAGATTCAAAGGTTAGCACGCGCCAACTCCATGATCGTCTTCGTTGTCACCTT
>JAPLUM010000513.1:9152-15055 GCA_026397605.1 Verrucomicrobiota bacterium
AGCAGCGATTATCCACAGAAGATACGTCGTTTAAAGAAATCGCTTTTGCCCTAGGCTTTCGCCATCCACCGCATTTCACCGCTTGGTTTAAGCGGCACACTACCTTGACTCCGAGTGCCTTCCGTTCTGGGGACTGGGTGGAGGCTGCTTGAAGATACCATCATGATGTCAGTCCTTTCGTTCACCGCCGCTTTGCGCGGTCAAAGCGCTTTTGACGATCTTCGGGTGGGGATTCTGCGGCTGCACTTGGTGGGTTCTGCGGTGCTGGGCTGACTTCTGGCTCTGCTTTGGTGAGGCGCTCTTGGTGCTTAGTCACGGCCTGAGTGGGCTTTGTTTTGGGCTTGAGTTTCCATCCGGCAAAGGCCCACACGGGGAGATGCCAACCGGTGCGCGTGATGAGCGCGTCGAGGATCATGATGATGAGCGCAGCGAGGAGTAGCCAGTTTTGCATGTCGATGAAGCGCGGCGTTTGTGGGCTGCGCCAGGCTTGGCTGAAATCGAGTAGCTCGCGCCCACCACTGCTGAGTGAGACTTGGCGTAGTTCCTCAGCGCGTGTTTCATCAAAGGCCCACTCGGTGCTGGTGCCAAGCAGGGTAGGGCCAAAGCTCAGTGCAGCGCCGCCGAGCTGAACGGCACCGCGCAGCATTTCGCCTTCCTTCATGCGGACACTGGCTTGGTAATGGCCGGGAGAGAGGCGCTCCCAGGCCAGCTCTTCAGTGCTGTCTGCACGACTGCCGTGAGCGATGAGGATGCGCGGCGGTTTGGCTTGCAGCTTGGACTCCCATTCAGCGTCGTGCATGAGATTGAGCGTGAGCGTGTCTCCTTGGATCTGGTGCTTTAATCCGATGCCAGGTGGCAACTGCTCCCCCATGAGCCAGCGGACGAGGGTTTGGAGGAAATCACCATACTTGGGCCAAGCGCGCACTTTGTCAGAATGCTCGCCGCCAAGGGGGAAAGTCACAGCAGCAGTGCGTCCGATACCGCGCTGACCAAAGCTGACGAGAGGAGCTTTGTATTCATCATGGGTGAAGATAGCTTGGCTGGCCCAGTCACGCAGGTAGCTGAGATTGTAGCCATCGGCTTCCGCTAGCCAGTCGAGCTTTTGTCCGCTGATCTCGAACCAACCACCGGAGCTTTGCGTTTTTACCGGATCAACGATGAACGCACTTCGAGCCACCGCGACGGTTTCTTGACTGAAGATGCTGGGCAGTTCTTCGGCTTTATCGGTGAAAAACAGACGGCCCTTACCACGCTTGGCGATGTCTTCTAGCAGCCACGCATCCGTATCACTGCGTTCGCCCAGAGCGATGACGCTGATCGTGCCACTGTTGGCTACGATTTCCTCAATGAGCCGAATGTAGTCTCCAGGCTCTTCAGAATCGGCGGCATCTGAAAAAAGGATGATGTGGCGTTGTCCGGCAGGCGCGGTTTTGAGCTTATCCCAGGCGGCTTTCAGCCCTTCATACACAAAGATGCCACCGCCCGTGCTTTCGATGCGGCGCACGGCGCTTTCCATCTTTTCACGGTTGGGGCCTACTTCCTGGAGCGGCACCATTTCATGCGCTTTGCTATCCACGGCAAAGACGGTCAGCAGATCTTGCGGTGATAGGAAGCGCACGGCATTGGCAGCTCCTTCATCAGCCAGGGACATTTTGGTGAAACCGTTTTTCACCGTCATGCTCATGGAGCCGCTGCGATCCATGACGATGGCCATGGCGACCATGAGCTTTCGGTGCTCCTGTTTTAGCTCCATGGAGACGGGCAGCAGGGGATCAATGGCGGACTCAAAGTAACCACCTGCGGCAAAACTCTTTTTACCACCGGCCATCAGTAGGCTGCCGCCTTGCTCACGCACGTAGAAATCTAGTGCACGGAGAAAATCAGCGGGTAGCTCAAAGGCAGGCACGTTGTTTAGAATAACGCATTTGGCACCTGCCATCTGGCCTGGGCGGAGTCCGCGTAGATCCGTCGCCGTTTCCACCGTGAAGCCTTGCCGCTGCAAGGTCTGCGCCACGGGATCATTCAAATACGAGGTCAGCAAGAGCACCCGCGGACCACCAGCGATCTCGATCATGGCTTCATGCACATTATTGCCCGGATGCGCATCTACGCTCGGCTGGATGATGGCTTTGTAATGAGCCACTCCTGCTGCGCCGAGTCGATCTGTGAATCGCACGAGTCCGGTGCCGAGACGCACTTCGACGTCTGTGGTCTTCAGTTCTTTGCCATCTCGCAGAACGCTCATTGGAAAGGTGCCGTCGCGCGTGCCTCGCACTTCGATCTCGATGAGAAATGGCTCGCCGAGTTGGGAGCGTGTCGGCACATTGAGAGCCGAGATACGGTAGTCGGTTGGCTCAGGATCACGCACGATTCGGTGATCCAATTCCACACCTTGGCGTGTGAGCTTCTCCGCAATGCCTGTCAGTGGCTCGGTGCTGTAGCCATCACTGAGCACCAGCAGCCGCACGGGACGATTTTGACTTTCACGCTGGGCCAAAGTAAGCGCCTGTGTGATGGCCAATCCCGTCTGGGTGGACTGGCGATTCCGCTCATAGAGCTCGGCACCCTCAGCTCCACGCCGCATGACTTCGGTGGCGTAGTTCAGATAGTGAATGCGGTCATCGCGGCCCCGGCTTTGTTCCAGTAACTTCTCCCACTCTGGCAGACCTTTGGCCATGGGCTTCTCCGCAGAGATGGAGCTATCAAGTAGTACCCAGAGATCGATTCCCTCCGCCAATCTCCGCCACTGCGGCTGCGCTAGCGTGAGAGTGATCAAAGTCAGCAGCAGCAAGCGCAGCGGCCTCCAGATCCCCAGACGCGGCAGCTGCCAGCCCGCGAGTAGCAGGATGGGCAAAAGTGCGAGCCACTCTGGATGCCGTAAGATCATCTAAAGTTAGACTGACTTCCGGTAAAAAGGCTTCTTCACCACCTCGGCAGGGAATCTGCGGCCACGGATCTCGATCTCGATCTGAGTGCCGAGCTTCGACGCCTCCAATGGAAGGTAAGCCATGCCAATGCCTGCACTCAGGCTGGGAGACTGCGTGCCGCTGGCCACCTCGCCCACGATCTCGCCCTGGAAAGCTACCGGATAATGGGGACGTGGTGGCGGTGCCGCACCCGTCATTTTAAAAGCCGTTAGTTTGCTCGGCAATCCTGCTGCCTTCTGAGTTTCGAGCGCCGTTTTACCGACAAAGTCCGCCTTATCCATAGCCACGAAGAATCCCAGTCCAGCCTGCAGCGGTGTCTTATCAGGAAAGAGGTCGTTGCCATTCAGCGGATAGCCCATTTCCAGGCGAAGCGTATCCCGCGCACCCAGGCCGCATGGTTGACCGCCTTCTGCCCGCACAGCATCCACGACTTGATCCCACCATGCGGTGGTCGTGGTGGCAGCCATGAAGAATTCAAAACCCTCCTCCCCTGTGTAACCCGTGCCGCAGAGCCACATGAAGCCTTCCTCCACCATGGAAACATAGACTGTGTTATGCTCAGGAAATTGGGCCTCTGATCCAAAGACATCTTTGAACACGGCACGACTGCGTGGTCCCTGCACCGCGATGCCTGCCAGCTGGCTGCTGATGTCACTCATCTCCAGTTCATCGCTCGGGTCACGGGTCTTCATGAGCGCCACGAGCTGTGTCCAGTCTTCGGCGATCTTGCTGGCATTGACGACGAGAAAGTATTCATAGCGACCCATGCGGTAGATGATGAGGTCATCGATGACGCCACCGCTTTCATTCAGAAGCAGCGAGTACTGCCCCTGACCGACCTCTAGCTTTGAGAGATCATTCGTCAGCGCATGATTCAGAAAGTCACAAGCAGCCGTGCCGCTTACGATGAACTGCCCCATGTGTGAGATGTCAAACACACCCACCGCATTACGCACCGCCTGATGCTCCTGCACGATCCCCGGGTATTGCACCGGCATCTCCCGCCCCGCAAAGGGAATGACTTTACCGCCTAAGGCGACATGGCTTTCATACAAAGGAGTGCGGAGAAGAGGAGTGTCTGACATCTTGTAAGAGGAGTCCAACTTTTTACCCTCAGTGCAAGCGCCGATGTGATGAAGAGACTTATTCAAGTAACTGGCCTCAGCCGTCTGTCTCTGGTATGGACGAGGTGCCTATGATCAAGTAGGATGGCTGATGACCTCCACCCAAATGACGGTTGCGATGGATTTGATCCGTTCTGAGAAAGATTTAAATGCCAAATCGCTATTGCTTGCTGCTTTGGTGTCGGAGCTTTTCCGTGAGCGCGGCTTTGAACCTGTGGTGGTCGGCGGGTCTGCCATTGAGTTTTACACGGATGGTGCCTACATGTCGGGGGATACGGACATCTGCTGGGCTGGCTGGCCGCAGCCGACGACGGAGCAGCGTGAGGAGATCATGCTTCAAATTCCTGGCTGCGTCGCCAAAGGCGGTGGAAAGAGTTGGTGCATCGAAGAACTGTGGGTGGACCTACTCGGGGAGATTGATTACCGGGCCAAGAGAGATTTGTCCGTGATCGAAACCCAACTGGGCGAAGTCGCACTTATTCCGGTCGAGGACTCACTCGTGGGGCGGGTTTATGCTGCCCGCAAGTACTGCAGTGGTTACGATGAGAAAGATGATGACTGCGCTAAGAAATTGATGGCTGCCGTCTTGAGTGGCCGAATCGCATTTGATTGGGCTGAGGCGCAAAAAGTAGCTGCAAGTTCCAAATACAACTGCGTAGCGGAGCTGGAGGCGGTAAGGAGGGAGGTGGAAGATGCGCTAGCAAAATCTGCTTTGTGAGCCATAATTCACCATGACACCGACAAAACTCATCATCAAACCTGAGCGCCGTCTCAGCTGGGACCAGTGGCAGGCTGGACGCGAGGAGCGGCGTCGGGTCGGGAATCTGGTGGCTCCGAAAAATATCCGCCGGACGAAGAGCGAGGGAGATGAGTATCTGCGCGAAACCTATGGCGGAGAGCGTGGCCCAAAGTTTAACAAAGCTTTCGATCCTTCAGCGGACGAGGTTTGAAACACGTCACGTCTAAACTTACACACCCTACTTCCAGCTCATGCAGCGGAAGGGGTGGTCGTCGATGAGGTTGCCTTGCACGCCGGTGAGGTGCTCGCTGTGGAAGAACTGCACTCCAACATAAAAATACACGGGGATGACGGCGGTGTCGGTGGTGGTCAGCAGGGTCTCGGCTTGCTGGAAAAGGCCATTCCGGCGCAGTGTATCAGCTTCTGAGGCAGCGGCGGAGATGAGGCCATCATAGGCGCTGCTGGCATAGCCGGTGCGGTTTTGGCCATTGCCCTGGGTGAAGAGATCCATGAAGGTGCTGGGGTCATTGTAATCGCCCACCCAGCTGCTGCGACAGAGGTGGTAGTCCAGTTCACGCATGGATTTCAGCCAGACTTTTTGCTCTTGTTTGGTTAGGTTCACTGTCACACCCAGGGTCTCTTGCCACATACTTTGCAGTTCGATGGCGATGCTGCGCTCGATGGGTAGAGGGATGTAGAGATACTCGATTCTCGGGAAGCCCCTGCCGCCTGGGAAACCTGCTTCAGTGAGTAGGTCGCGGGCGCGTTTGACATCATGATTCAGGCCAGCGGGTGGTTGATAGTTTTGGCCAGTGCCAGGCGGCACCATGCTGTTGGCTACGGGTTCACCGAGTTGGGTGATCTTTTCCACGATGCGGCGCTTATCCACTGCCAGAGCAAAGGCTTGGCGAACACGCGGATCATTGAAGGGTGGGCGAGTGACATTGATACGGATGAACCAAGTGCCGAGGAATGGCCCCGTATGAAACCATGGCTCTTGTTTGAGCTTTTGCGTCAGAGATGGCGGCACCATACCCTTATCCATCATGAGATCACATTGGCCGGTGTGGAAATAACTGAGCTCCGTGTTGGCATCCTGTACCGGCTTTATTT
>JAPLUM010000252.1 GCA_026397605.1 Verrucomicrobiota bacterium
TACACAGCAGGCAGCACGAGCAGGGTGGCGACGGTGGCCAATGCCAAGCCGCCGATGGTGGCGATGGCGAGAGGACTTGTCTGTGATTTGGCGAGGGCCATGGGGATCATGCCGGCGATCATGGCGAGGCTGGTCATCAAAATGGGGCGCAGTCGAGTGGTAGCGGATTCGAGGGCGGCATCGCGCTTGGTCATGCCGGTGAGCTGGGCGCGATGGGCGAAGGTGACGAGCAGGATGGCGTTGGCGACGGCGACGCCGACGGCCATGATCGCTCCCATGAAGCTTTGGATATTAACCGTGGTGCCGGTGAGCTTCAAGGCGAGCACGACGCCAAGTAGCGCCGCTGGAATAGTCGTGAGCACGATGATGGCGAGGCGCAGACTTTGGAAGTTGGCGACGAGCAGTAGGAAAATGGTGACGATGGCGATGAGTAGGCCCGTTTGCAGACCGCTTTGCAGTTCCTTCATCGGCGGGACTTGGCCGCGCAGGGCGACGTTGATGCCAGCGGGCGCGGGGTTATCAGCGATGACTTTTTCCACCTGCTTGGCGATGGTGCCGAGAGGTTGATCGTGCAGATTGGCGATGATCGATATACTGCGCGACATATTGTAGCGGTCGTATTGGCCGATGACGCTGCCTTCGCTCACTTTGGCTATGTTTCGCAAAGGCACCGGTGCTTTGTCGGCGGCGCTGATGGGTAAGTTGCGCAGGTCTTCGAGGCTTTTCATCATCGTCTGGGGCACCTGCACTTGTAGGCTGTAGCTTTGGCCGCTTTTGGGGTCAGCCCAGTAGTTCGGAACGGTAAATCGGCTGCTAGCGGTGGCGGCAACGAGGCTGCGGGTGGCATCGCTCATTTTTACGCCAAGCAGGCCCGCGCGTTCGCGGTCGATGTTCACATCCACACTGGGATAGTCGAGCGTTTGGCTGAACTGCACGTCACGCAGGTCTTTGAGCTCGGCGAGCTTGGTTTTGAGTATCTCAGCATGGGTACGGCTGGCAGCAAAGTCTTTTCCACTCACGGCAACCTCGATAGGTGTGGGTGATCCAAGTGCCATGACGCGGGAAACGATGTCGGCAGGCTCAAAAGAGAACAAAACGCTGGGAAACTCGGCAGCAAGACGTGCACGTAACTTCTCGCGCAGTGCAGCGATGGGTGGTGAGCCATCTTTGAGCTGGATTTGCAACGTGGCCTCCTCTGGACCACTGTTCCATTGGTGGATGAGATTGACGGGGTAGTTCGGCGCATGCACTCCGACGAGCCCCATGCTCGTGGCGATGGGCGCTTCTTCACCAATGATGGCGAGTGTGCGAGTGGCAATCTGCTCGGTGGTTTCGAGTCGCGTGGCGGTGGGAGCACGTAGACGGAGCTGGAGCTGGCCGGCGTCTATCTGCGGAAAGATCTCCGTTCCGAGGAAGGGAATGAAGAGGCTGATGGCGAAGAGCGTGCCGCCAAGATAGGCTGGAACGAGGATGTGGCGTGTCGTGAGGACGCTACTCAGAATCGAACGAATCGGTCCTCTGCGACTTATTGGACCTATCTGTCCTATCTTCGGCTCGCTGTGCCACCAGATGCTCAAAATGGGCACCAGCGTGCTAGAGAGCAAATAAGACGCAATCATCGCAAAGCCGACTGCGAGGGACAGTGGCATGAACAGCGCTTTCGCTGCACCCGTCATGAAGAAGCTCGGCACAAATACGGCCAGGATGCACAGCATGCTCAGCGAGCGAGGGCCGATGGTTTCCTCCGAGGCGTCGAGGACGATGCGGCGCAAGCTCTGACCGCCACCTTGCTTCATACGGCGGTTGATGTTCTCGATCTCGACGGTGGCTTCATCGACCAAGATACCGACGGCCAGTGCGAGGCCGCCCAGCGTCATCAAATTGACCGTATAGCCAGTGATCCACAATGCGAGCACCGCCGCAGCAATGGCGATGGGGATGTTCAATACGACGATAAAGGCACTGCGCAGATCACGCAGAAAGAAGAGCACCATCAGGCCAGTCAGCGCGGCGCCGAGGAGACCTTCTTTCACGAGGTCGTCGATGGCGTTGATGATCCATGGGCTTTGGTCGAACTCGAAAGTCACGTTGATGTCCTCAGGGCAGGCGGCTTTGAATTTGCCGAGGTTTTGCTTCACCAACTCGACCACGCTCAGAGTGGAGGCATCACTGCGTTTCGTGACCGGCATGTAAACAGTACGCTTGCTGTTCACCAGCGCGTGGCTGGTGATGATGTCGTGATCATCTGCCACGGTGGCGATGTCGCGCACATACACTGCGCCTTGGGGCGTGACTTTGAGTGGCACTGCAGCGAGATCCTGGATGTTTTTCACCACGGCATTGATCGGTACGATTGGATAGCTATTCGGCAACGCGAGATTGCCGCTGGGGCTGATCGTGTTGGCATCGGTCATTGCTTTGACCACATCATCGGGAGACAAGCCATAAGCTCGGAGGCGGTCCGGCTTCACTTGGATGACGATCGTGCGTGCGCTGCCACCAAACGGCGGTGGAGCGCTCACGCCAGGCAGTGTGGCAAACAGAGGGCGCACCATGTTGAGCGCGGCATCCTGCATCTGGCCGACTGTGCGCGTGGGATTCTCGGTGGAAAAGACGAGATTGCCTACTGGCACGCTGCCAGCATCAAAACGCGTCACAAATGCCCCAGGTGTGCCTGGCGGCATGAAGCTACGGCTACGATTCACATAGGCGATTGTCTCCGACAGCGCCGCCGACATGTCTGTGCCGGGATGAAACTGGAGCTTCATGATGGAGGCTCCCTGAATGTTCTTTGACTCCACGTGCTCGATCCCGGCGATGTAGAGAAAATGATACTCGTAGTAGTAGGTCAGGTAACCTTCCATCTGCAGCGCGTCCATGCCACCATAAGGCTGCGCCACATAGATCGTGGGAATTCCGAGCGGAGGGAAGACATCCCGCGCCATTTTTTGTGTGGCGATCCATGAGCCCAGCAAGATCGCAACGACGGCGACGAGGATGGTCCATGGATGGCGCAGGGCAAAGCGGGGGAGTGACATGGGGGAGCGATGGGGAAAGCTGGCTATAGTAGCCTAGCGAAGCTTTGCAAGGTGTTCTCTCTTTGATAGCGGAGTATCAGGGACTCGGACAGAATAAATTAGCCAAAACTGCGCCGGTATTTGAGCCTCTGGCAAGGCGCAACGATGGAGCATATCTCAATGATCTGTGACTGAGGCGCAACGAAGCCAGAGGTTCAAAGACCAAGTAAATTTGGATAATTTATTCTGTCCGAGTTCCTCAGATCCGAGTCCGACCTGCAGCCACGATCTCGTCCAGCTTGCTGATCATCTCTTTGAGTCTTTCAGGATGCTCTGCACTGACATCTTTTGTTTCGCCGGCATCATCTGGCAGATGGTAGAGCCGATGAAGGCCACCTGATTCCTGGCGGACTTTCCGGCTGACCTTGGCTTCGGATTTACCTTTGGTCTTCATGCGCACGAGTTTCCAGTCACCCATGCGCAGGCCTAGGTTCGTGCCGTTGTTGTCCTGTTGCAGTAAATGATCACGCCCTTTGGCTCCAGCTTCACCGAGCAGGGCAGGGAGGATGCTCAGGCTATCAAGGCAGGCCTCTTGCGCCAAGGTTGTTCCAGTCAGCGTGGCGATACTGGCAGCCAGATCAATGGTGCAGACCACTTCATTGGAGACGCCAGGCTTGATGCGCCCAGTCCAGCGAGTGATGAAAGGCGTGCGTGTGCCGCCTTCCAGCACACTGTATTTGCCGCCGCTAAAGGGGCCTGCTGGCTCGTGGGTGCCCAGCTTTTCCACCGCGCCATCTTGGTAGCCATCATCCAGCACGGGTCCATTGTCTGAGCAAAGAACAACCAAAGTGTTTTCGGCCAGTTTCAGGCGATCCAGAGTCTTCATGAGCTCACCCACACACCAGTCAAACTCGACGATGCTGTCTCCTCGGAAACCCAGTGTGGTGCTACCCTGAAAACGCTCATGCGGCATACGTGGCACGTGGATGTCATGACTGGCAAAGTAGAGGAAAAAGGGTTGATCCTTGTGCGCTTCGATCCAGGTATTCGAACGTTTGATCCATTCATCACCGAGATCTTCATCGCGGAAACGGGCCGCCATCCCTCCGGTATAAAAGCCGATACGACTGATGCCATTGTGGATCGTTTGGTTGTGTCCATGACTCCAATCCATCTTCAGCGTACTGCGGTGTGTGATGCCAGTCGGCGTGTTTTCATCTGGAGCCTCACTTCCGACCCAAAGCGGATCTTTAGGGTCCAGATTAAGCACTCGATGATTGTTCACATACACCTGCGGCACACGATCATTGGTGGTTGGTAAAAGATGACAGTGATCAAAGCCGATCTCCAGCGGCCCAGGTTTCAGCTCGCCATTCCAATCAGGTGCCGGATCTCCGAGACCGAGATGCCATTTGCCGATCACCGCTGTGGCATAGCCAGCCTTTTTTAAAATGGAGGCAATGGTGGTCGTCCCCGGTCGGATGATCGCCGGACCATTCGGTGGTGCAATGCCCGTATTCTTTTGTCGAAAGGCATACGTGCCAGTTAGGAGTGAAAACCGAGTCGGTGTGCACGTGGATGCCGAGCAATAGCCGTTCGTGAAGCGCATTCCCTCGGCAGTTAGCTTATCAATATTCGGTGTCTTCAGTGCTGTAGCCCCGTTGCAGCCGATATCACCGTAACCAAGATCATCCGCCATGATGACGATGATATTGGGCGTTTCAGCTGAGAATAAGGAACTGGAAGCACACAGGAAAAGGAGGGTTGCGTAAAAGCGAAGCATGAATTGGTAACGGCTGTTTCGCTTCAGAATTGCGTAAAAGTTAAGCAGTCTTCAATGAAATTGCCACGATGCAGAAGGACGAAGTTGCAGTGATCTGATGAGGGGTTTTGGCATTAATCTAATAAAATGAGCAAATGCGTTGGAAGACACAGTCGCCTTTCAGAAGTCTCTGTTTTTGTGATAATTTATCTCTTTTAAAAAGATAAATTAGTGGAAAGTTGTCTCTATAATAAAGAGAAATGACCGCAACGCAGACCGCAACCCTCCAAGAAAAGCTCGCGCTTGGCACGAGCCAGGAACTGCCTGTCCTCACCCGGCGGCAGGTGCCGATGACCTTGCTACCAGGCAAGGCGCAGGCAGTGATCGGCATGCGCAGGGCGGGGAAAACCTGCTTCCTCTTCCAGCAGATGCAGGAGCGACTGGAGCAGGGTATTCCGCGTGAGCGATTGGTCTATATTAACTTTGAGGACGAGCGCCTGCCAGGACTGGAGGCGGAGGCACTGACTTTTTTACTCGATGAATACTACCGCACGCATTCCGGCGTCCGTGGGCGACAGAAAATCATGCTTTGTCTCGACGAAGTGCAACTCGTCAAAGGCTGGGAGTCCTTCGTGCGCCGCATCCTCGACTCTGAGAAGGTGGAGATATTTCTCAGCGGTTCCTCGGCAAAGATGCTCAGTCAGGAAGTCGCCACCTCGATGCGCGGCCGAGCTTTGGAGGTCATCATTCATCCATTCAGCTTCCGTGAACTGCTGACTCATCAAAGCGTGCCTGTTCCGGAGGATGTCACTGCGCTCACGCCCGCCAGACGCTCACGCATCGAAAAAGCGCTGGCGGATTACCTCAGCGGCGGCGGTTTTCCTGAGACGCTCGGTCTGCCCATGGAGGCTCGCTCGCGCCTGCTGCAAAGCTACGTCGATGTGGCGATGCTGCGTGATGTGGTGGAACGGCATCAGGTGGCAAACGTCACCGCGCTGCGCTTCCTCGTGCGCCATCTGCTGGCGAATGCTGGCAGTCCCTTCAGCGTGCAGAAGATCCACAACTTCCTCACCACGCAGGGCATGCCCGTGGCCAAAAACACGCTACACGACCTCCTCGCCCATCTGGAGGACGCCTTCCTCGTGCGCACCGTCTGGATGGAGGCCACGTCCGAACGCCAGCGCATGGTGAACCCGCGCAAAGCCTACCCTATCGACACCGCGCTCATCGCCCTCTACGACCGCACCGGTCGTGTGAACCTCGGTCACGCCCTGGAGACGCTCGTCCTGCTCGAACTCGAACGCCGTCGTTCCGCCATCACCTGGGTCCGCACCCCCGCCGGCTACGAGATCGACTTCCTCGCCCGCCACGCCGATGGCCGCCATGAACTCATCCAAGTCTGCGCCGACGCCAGCGAACCCGAAACCGCCGAACGCGAACTCCGAGCTCTCGCAGATGCCGTAACTGTTTTCCCCAAAGCGAGCTGCACCCTCATCACCCTGCATCAAACAGGTTTCCCCAAGCTGGCGCTGCCCGCGAAGACGAGAGTGGTGACGGCGTGGCAGTGGTTGTTGGAGTGAAGAAGCCAGCGAGAGTTGCTTGATGAGAGCTTCGAGATACCGTTGCAGTTTAAATCATGGGGATAGCCTTACTCATATCCGTTGTTGTTCTGGCTTGCTTGGCAGGGTGGATAGCACACGCCATCGAGAAGTCACTTCGCAATCGTCAACCTCCACGCGAGGCAAGAAAGCCCGTATCGACCTACCAGCAGCCGACAGAAACATGTTATTCGTTACAGAAGTCCTCGCCTGTTGAGCAAGATTCTGGCACTCCACGACAACAGACCAAAATCGACCAACCGTCACGTCTAAAGATCGAACCCACAGGTATCGAGTCGCGATTCGACGACTGGCAAGGCACCGGAGAGGAAAAGTACCCGCCAGATTGGAAGTTTCGCTCCGCAGAAACCCGCAAAAGAGATGGAGATAGCTGCCAAGTGTCCGGGTGTCCGAGCTTTGGCTTGAAGCATGTTCATCACCTCGACTCGATCAAGAATGGTGGAAGTCATGTCCTTTCGAACTTGATCACACTCTGTGAATTTCATCATGCGCTCATGCCCGATCATCTTGAAGCAATCGGCGAAAGTCTTGAGAACAATCGCTTCAGCGTAGTTCCGGCATTCATCCGGCACAATTCCGTGAGCCCAGGCTGCCATATGGTGAAAGCGCATATCCAACGACGCAGAAAAGCATCCCAGCAAGACATTCAACAGATGCTGCGTTCATTTGAGTGTTCATGCCTGAACTGTCACAACGATGGTTTCGAGTGTAGTGCGGGTGAGAAAGGCGCATGGGCGGAGTTCAGCCAAAATGGGAACTCTATTTCATGTGATTGGCGGTTGGTTTGTCAGCAAAACGGCTGTGGACATGCTTGGTATTTCCAAGGAGGTCTTCACGAAGAAGTCAGCTTAGTCTTGGCGCGGAGAGTTTTTCGTCGTTCATCGCACCCTAAACTCTTTCATTATGAGGATGCTTGGCTACAGGATTTCGACTTTATCGAAGCTTCTGCCTGTAGAAGAGCGGATTGCTTAGGACATCTGTTGTGGAGACGAAACAGAAATGACGGCAGTCATTTTCTAGGATGTTCAGAGTACTTCAAAACCGGCTGCAAAGGCAGGTGATAAACCATGCTGTTAGTCCTCGCTCATTATGCTCTATCGTGACCGAAACACCTGGCTCATCAGGCACTCGGTCATAAGCGTTTTTAGACCACGACCTTGCTGCTTCACTTGGTCGTGGAGTTGATCGATGACGAGGTCGTCGTTGAGCTCCATGGTGCGGCCGGTGGTGTAGGTGAGGAGCTGGCGGATGAGGTGGCGGGTGAAATGATCGGCACGGGTGTCGTGGATGACCTTCTTGAAGGTGGCGAAGTCGGTGTAGGTCTCACCGGAGGGGAATTCGCCGGTGGTGTCGATCTCGGCGGGCTTGGCTTTTTTGTTGGCGGCGGGGTATTTTTTCCGCCAGCGGCCCACGGGATCATAGGCCTCCAAACTGAAGCCGAGCGGGTCGATCTTGCGATGGCATTCGGCACATGCGACATCGGAGCGGTGTTTGGCGAGGCGGTCGCGAATGGTGGTGGCACCGCTGACATCGGGATCAATGGCGGGCACGACATCTGGCGGTGGAGGCGGTGGGATACCGAGGATGTTTTCGCTGACCCAAACACCGCGAGTCACAGGCGAGGTTTCGACGCCGTTTGAACTAACGGTCAGAACGGCCGCCATGCCAAGTAAGCCACCGCGATGCGTGTTGCCTTTGAGGCTGACTTTTTGGAAGCCGTCGGCGAGGCGTAGTTTGTCCTTCTCGGGTAGGTCGTAGAGTTTGGCGAGTTTCTTGTCCACGAAGGTGTGCTCGCAGTCGATGAACTGGGCAACGGAGTCGTTGTTCTTGAGCAGATCGCGGAAAAATAGACGCACTTCTGTCTTCATTGATGCCGGCAGATCCTCGGCGTAGTACGCGAGGTTTGCATCCCGTGGAGGCGGCATGCCTCCGAGGTCACGTAGGTTCAACCAGCTATCCAGAAATCCGTTCGCGAAGCCGCTGATGCGTTCATCGGCGATCATTCTTTCGATGTGCTTTTTGAGCTCGGCATCTTGCGTGAGCTTGCCGGATTTTGCGGAGGCGAGTAGCGTTTCATCAGGTGGTATGGCCCAGAGGGCAAAGGAGAGTCGTGTGGCTAGATCGTAGGGCTTGAGGGGCTTTGCGGACTCGTCGGTGATCTCGCTCAGGTAAAGGAAACTCGGTGAGCAAAGGATGAGCTTCAACGCATCGAGTGCGGCCTGTCGTGGCGTGGCTTTTTCAGTGAGGCGTTTGTCATAAAGTGAACGGATGGGCTGGCGGTCAGCATCGGTGAGTGGTCGGCGATACGCTTTCTCGGCAAAGGCATTGAGTTGATCGATTGCTTTGGCCTCCATGAAGCCGTCTTTGCCAAACACGGCGACTTCTTCAGCACTGCCTGATTCCTCGGGGACTGGGCCATGGAGTTTGATCTCGCTGATGCGGATGTACGGCAGCTTGCCTTCTTTGAGAAGGATGGTGCGGCTGACGTCGGAGCCATTTGTGCGGCCTTTGAAGTCGTCTTTGTATTTTTTGTTTACCTGGATGACAGAGGATCGGGATTCATAGGGTCCATTGGGAAAGATGAAGCGCGGTGTTTGCCCTGCTTCTAGCCACACGCGGAATTTCTGCCATGTGGGTTTGTCATCGGGCAGAGTTGCACTAGCGAGCAGTGGCTCGATGGCCTGGGGATAATGGATGTGGCCTTTGGTCACATCCCCAGGTACGATGCCGAGAATGAAGGGCTCCGAAAAATCGATGCCGAAGATTTTGGGATCGTAGTGTGTGTCGCGATGCATGGCCTGCGCCTCGACTTCAATGTCGTACAGGCCAGAGACGGGCACGCCTTCGAGGAAATCTTCGATATGGCCGTAACTGCCCTGGCGCGTATCGGTGTTGGGCTGCTCGTAGATGTTGAGATATCGGTAGTTGAAGGCGGATTTGTGCGGTCCTTGAAGCTCCTCGTATTGCACGAAGTGACTGTTGAAACGCCAATCTTTTGGCTCCATTACAGGTTTACCCAGTCGCGTTTCAATGAGGCGATTGGCGGATTGAAAGTATTGATCGACGAGGAAACCGGAGGTCACAAGCGTCTTGCCAATCGTGTCCATGTGCTCGGTCGTTTTCTCCTTTGGAAAATCTGCGGTGAGACCCAACGTGTCCACGCGGCGACCAAACAGCGTGGCAAGAGTGTTCTCATACTCGCGACTGGAAAGTCTACGCATCACGGTCCGGCTGCCAGTGCTTTGAAATTTGGCATGGGCGGCCACAGTGCCATCACGCAGCGCTCGGATCATGGTGAGACGCTCATCGTCCGTAGGTTGATCGGCCTTCTTCGGTGGCATTTCTTTCAGCGTAAGTTGGTCGATGATGTCACGCGCCTCAATGAGATCCGTGACAGAATTTAGCGGTAGCTTGAATGCATCAAAAGCGCGGTCGCCTTTCTGCACGTCTGCGTCATGGCACTCCAGGCAATATTTACCAAGGAACTGCTGCGTAAGCTTCGGGGTGTCGTCGGCTGCACGAAGAATGGATGTCGCAAGCGCGAAGCAAAGCAGCCCTCTCGCTCCGCGAGAGATGGTGAGGGGGAAATTCATTATCGAACTGGGAAAACTTAAAGTGTTGGCGTAAGCTCTGAGCTCATCTTGCGGAGCAAGATGGCTACTTTTCTGACGCGGAATCGGTGCCGCTGTCATGTCAAGCAAACCGTCCTGTGCTGCTGCCAAAGGAGTCTGTCTCCACACCCATCTTCTGGGCGATATCGACGAAGAGATTGCACAACGGCACTTTATTGATGCCCTGACGCGGCACTTCGCGGAATTCGCCATGCTTGTAGCCACCGCCCGCTAGTAGGATGGGTAGATCGGAGTTGTTGTGCACATTGCCATCACCCATGCCGCTGCCAAAAAGCACCGTGGTCGAGTCGAGCAGCGTGCGTTCGCCGTCGTTCATTTTGGCGAGACGCGCCACGAATTTGCCATAGTGCTCGATCTGATATTTTTCCAAGGTGATGAGGTTGGTGATGGCCTCAGGGTCGTTGCCGTGATGGGAGAGACCGTGCCAGTCTTTTTTGATGCCGAGATGCTGTGGCATGAAGTCGCCGCCGATTTCCAGCGTGGCGATTCGCGTGCTGTCAGATTGCAACGCGAGTGCGATCATCTCATACAGCAATGGCAAATCTTCGACTGCATTACGATTCGCCGGTTTATTGAACGGCGCTTTTGGTTTCGGCTGATCCGTCCAGCGCTGGCGCAGTTCCAAGCGCTTTTCCACATCGCGCACTGAGGTTAGGTATTCGTCGAGCTTATCCTTATCCTCTTTGTTCACCTGCTTCGAGAGACGATTCGCCTCGTCCAAAACGGAATCCAGGATGGACGCCTGCACCTGATTTTCCTGCGCCCGCCGAGCCTGGCGCTCCTGGGTGTCAGTCACGAAAAGTTTCTCGAACAAGTCCGCCGGATTCGTCACCGGTGGCACCCGAACGCCCGACTTCGTCCACGCGATCTGGCAGCCCCCATGAATTCCACCTTCGGAGCCAACGGTGAGTGAGGGGAATCGAGTCTCAAAGCCGATCTCATCTGCGAGATACTGATCAATGCTCACATTTCCATCGGGTCGATTTTGCGCTTCTGAGTTCAGCACGCCAGAGAGGAATGAATGCACCGCGAAGTGTCCGCCCTTCACGCCATGATCGAGTCCACGCAGAACCGTCATTTTATCGCGAATATCCCATAGCGGCTCCAGTAGGGTGGTCTTTTCATAGTTGCGACCCTGGGTCGTCGGGAAGAGGCTCTTGGTTTGGTAGCCGAGCAAATTGCCAATGGCCACAAAGCGTCTAGCACCCATGCCTGCACCCTTTGCGGCCTGCACGGAACCGCCGACAGCACCTTTTGCCATGAGTGAAGACATGCCCGGCAAAGCCAGCGTTGAGCCGAGGGAAGAGAGAAGAAAATGTCGACGATTCATGAGGGGGGATTGTTGAAGACCCTTTAATAACGTGCAAAAAGTCTGATTTGTTGCAGCAAGAAAGCAGTCATCTCGCTCCGCGAGATGAGCCATGCGCTTTCGCCGAAATGGAAAATTCTCGAAGTTTGAAATCTTTGGGAGCAATTGGGTGCACAAAGCTCCTCTTGCGGAGCAAGAGGGCCACTATGCTTCGCAAAAAGCCGCAATATTTGCCATGCCCATCCTGTTCACACACATCGCCTATCATGAAACGCCTTTTGTTCTTCCTTACTCTTTGCCCTTTGCTTTCCACATTCGCAGCGCAACCCAACATCATCGTCTTCATCTCGGACGATCACAGCCAGCTTGATTCACAGGCCTATGGCTCCACCGAGGTCCGCACGCCAAACATGGCCAAACTCGCGGAGGACGGTCTGAAATTCACCCATGCCTTTGTCGCCTCGCCATCCTGTGGTCCGAGCCGCACTGCCATGCTCACGGGCCTGTGGTCGGCCCGCAACGGAGCCCAGGCCAATCACCAAGGCAAGCGGCCGGACGTGCCATCGCTGCCCACGGTACTTCGCGGTATTGGCTATGAAGTGGTCTCCATTGGCAAGGTCGCCCACAACAGTTGGGCCAAGTTTTACGACTTCGATGCCGTCATCGGACCGACCGTGGGTATCTCAGACACCGCCGAGGTGGCGAAGTTTCTCAGCGAGCGCACCTCGAAAAAGCCGCTCTGCCTTTTCGTCGGCACTCGTCATCCGCATGTGCCATGGACGGAGTCTCCTACCTATGATCCGGCTCAAGTCAAAATTCCACCCACCCATGTGGACACCGCTGTGACTCGCGAAGAACGGGCAAAATACCTCAGCGACCTCACCAGTGCGGACACCCTGCTTGGTGAAGTCCGCGCTCTTGCTCGTGACAAAGTCACCGGTGACACGCTCTTCATCTACACTGCCGATCACGGTGGTCAGTGGCCCTTTGGCAAATGGAATCTCTACGATGCTGGCATCCGCATCCCGCTGATCATTGCTTGGCCCGGCACTTTGAAGCCAGCCACCACCACTGATGCTATGGTCTGCTGGCCTGATTTGCTCCCTACCTTCATCGAACTCGGTGGCGGCAAAGTGCCCGAAGGCATTGATGGCAAATCCTTCGCAGGACTGCTTCGAGGCACGAGTACCACTCATCGTGAGCAAATCTTCAGCACCCACACCGGCGACGGTGACATGAACGTCTATCCCATCCGCAGTGTCCGCACGCGTGACTGGAAATACATCCGTAATCTGCACCCCGAGTTCCAGCATCAAAGCCACATCTCACGCTCCACAGGACCCAGCGGACTTGTGTATTGGAAAACCTGGCTCGCTGCCGCTGAAAAAGATCCCGCAGCAGCAGCCACCGTGCAGCGCTTCACTACACGCCCCACCGAAGAACTCTACGATCTCACCATCGACCCCAACGAACTCCACAACCTCGCCGCCGATCCCAAACTCGACGAGCGACTCGCCACGATGCGCGGAGATCTCGACGCCTGGATGAAACAACAAGGCGACACGCAACCCGTCTTTAACAAGCCCCTCCTCCAAGGTGAGCCAGTCACGCTCATCGACAAACCTGCTAAAAAAGCCAAGGCTGAAAAGTAATCATCATGAGCCGCCTCTTTATCCTCTCTGTGTTTTTCTGTGCCCTCTGTGGTTTGTCCCATGCCACCGAGTCCAAGCCAAACTTCCTCCTCATCATCGCTGATGATCTTTGCTGGCGTGATCTGGGCTACGAAGGCAGTCCCGATGTCAAAACGCCGATCCGGCAACCAGTTGTTCGCCCACACGCCATGCGCTTTACACAGGACTCTATCCGATTCGCAGCGGTGCGTATCCAAATCACACTCGCGTCTATGATGGAACCAAGAGCTTGTTCACGCATTTAAAGACCGCAGGCTACCGCGTTGCCTTGCAGAATAAAACCCACGTCGGCCCACCTGCCTCCTTTCCTTTTGAGCATATCGACGGTGCCGATGATCTCACCGAGACAATAGCGTTCGTCAGTCGCGATGCCGCGCAGCCTTGGTTCATGGTCTTCGCGTCGAATGATCCCCACAGCCCATGGAGCCGTGGCCCCAAGTATGATCCCACCAAGATCACCGTGCCACCTTACCTCCATGATAACATCGTCACGCGTGAAGCTTTGGCCAAATACTTCGGCGAGATCAGTAAGCTCGATGAACAAGTCGGCGCACTCACCAAGATGCTCAATGACACCCAGCAGTCCGAGAACACCATCGTCCTCTTCGTTAGTGAGCAAGGTAGCAGCTTCCCCTTCGGCGGTAAATGGAGTGTCTATGACAACGGCATCCACACCTCAGCGATTCTACGTTGGCCAGGCAAAGTGAAGGCGGGCAGCAGCAGTGCCGCACTCATGCAATACGTCGATGTTGCCCCCACCTTCCTCGCAGCCGTAGGCATTGATCCCACCAAAATTGATGTCGGTTGCCCGGATGCTCATGGAGCCCATCCGGGCCGTGCGCGCCACTCGATATAAGCTCATCCGCAATCTCACACCTGACCTCACTTACACGATTGGCGGCATTCACAAAGGCGAGCCCATCGAGTCCTGGCGGGCTGATGCGAAAAACAACCCTGCACTCGCGGCTCGTGTCGATCATCTTTTCAAGCGCCCCAGCGAGGAACTCTACGATCTTCAATCCGATCCCTACGAGATGAAAAATCTCGCCGCTGATCCCGCGCTGGTTGACATCAAAGCCAAGCTCCAAAAAGAACTCGACGCTTGGATGATCCAGCAAAAGGACAAGGGCTTAGAGACCGAAAACCTCGCCAACACCCGCCAAGGAAAAAGCGACGAAGGCGAGCCTAAAGCCAAGAAGAAAGCCAAAGGGAAGGGGAAGAAGAAGGCCGAGTAGCCTAGCCTTTCTAGGCTGGGTTCTGAAGCCTTAAAACACAGGCTAGAAAGCCTATGCTACAACAATTGTGCACCATCCGTGAAATCATCCACCAACTCTCACGTTCTCACCCGCATGCAGCACCTACTTATTCTTCTTTCGTCATTCCTCGTTCTGGTTTCTTCATTCGCTGCGGAACAGCGCCCCAACGTCCTCTTCATCGCGGTGGACGATCTGAATCACTGGATTGGTCATTTTGGGCGCAACAAACAGACGAAGACGCCCAATATCGACCGCCTTGCTTCCATGGGCGTCAGTTTCACCAATGCTCAATGCGCGGCCCCGGTCTGCAATCCTTCCCGAGCGGCACTGCTCAGTGGTAAGCGCCCGGGCACGAGCGGCATCTACGACAACAATAACCCCTTCACAAAAGTCTTGAAGCCTGACGTTTCGCTTGTGATGCAGTTCAAAAACGCAGGCTATGACACGCTCGGCACGGGCAAGCTCTGGCATGGCGGACTTGGGTGGCCAGAGCAGTGGACCACCATCCAAGAAGAAACCGTCAAGAAAGGCAAAATTAGTGATCGTAGTATCGGCGGCATCGCTTTTGGCCCAATTGTAGAAGGCGGAGATGAAGCCGTTTCAGATACGGGCATCGCCGACTACGGAATCTCTGAACTCGGCAAGACGCATGAGAAGCCGTTCTTCCTCACGCTCGGTTTTCACAAGCCGCACATGCCTTGGAATGTGCCGCAGAAGTACTACGACATGCATCCGTTGGCAGACATCGAGTTGCCCCCGACTAAAGACGGCGATCTCTCCGACATCCCAGCGATCGGACTCAAAATGGCGAAGCCAAGTGGCGATCACGCGGCTGTGCTTAAATCAGGTCGCTGGAAAGAAGCCGTGCAGGCCTACCTCGCTGCCATCTCGTATCTCGATGGCCAAGTCGGACGTGTGCTCGATGCGTATGACAAGTCCCCGCACAAAGACAACACCATCATCGTCTTCTGGGGCGATCACGGCTGGCATCTCGGCGAGAAGGAACATTGGCGGAAGTTTGCTCTTTGGGAAGAAGCCACACGCGCCCCCTTCATCTGGGTCGTACCTGGCGTGACCAAGCCCAGCGGCATTTGCAAAAACCCCGTCGATTTCATGAGCGTGTATCCGACTCTTTGTGACCTCGCTGCGTTGCCAAAACCTGCCTGGCTCGAAGGCGACAACATCAAACCCCTGCTCACTGATCCTGCCGCCCCATGGACCGGTGTCGGCGTCACCACCTTTGGCCAAAACAACCACGCCATCCGCACTGATCGCTGGCGCTACATCCGCTATGCTGATGGTGGCGAAGAACTCTACGATCACAGCAACGATGAATACGAGTGGACTAACCTCGCCAGCAAGCCCGAGCATGCA